>SOHS01000149.1 GCA_004377135.1 Dehalococcoidia bacterium
GTGAAGAAGAAGGTAAAGAAGAAGTAAGATGTCGCCAGATACTAATTTCCTGTTGAACAGAAAAACAAAATTAAACCGCGTAGTTATAGACCAGGAGGTGTAAAATGGAGAGGAACCTTAAGACAGAGCTTGAGATCAACAATGTATCTGTCGAACTCAACCCCTTCGTCGATGAGTTCCTGGCTCGAACTGTGGTCGGTGCAGTCTCTTCCTTGAAAGGAGCCGGAAACATACGGGGCCTGGAACTTTACCTGGAGCGGGACGATGTCAAGCTCGTCGTCAATGGTAATGAACTTCCCATTACTCCTTTTCCTAAGGAAATTATCACCAATACAATAATTGGCTTGATCTCTTCATTAAAGGGAGTGCATAAAATAGACAGTTTGAAGATTAAAGTTAAGGCACAATAGTGTGGCGAACCTTCCCTCCTTGTCACCCTGAGCCTCCCCTCTTTTGTCATTGCGAGCACCTGAAAGGTGCATGGCAATTTCAAGAGATTGCTTCGACGCCTTAGACGCCTCGCAATAACACGCGGTAACAGTAATCGGTCTCCATTATGTAAGTTTTGACAGGTTTGCTGGCTAATGCTATCATAACTCCATATAAGTGTGGATTATAGCCAAAGTCAATGATAGCAAGATGGTCAATTCGGTTGGGGAGGGGATTCAGGGGGTGGTAATAGTTGGATGTCGCCGATAGTTGGCTTATAGTAGCCTTTCTAGTTTGCCTAGGCCTTTCAGCATTCTTTTCCAGTGCTGAGTCAGCTTTCATCTCTCTGCCCAAGCTTCGCATAAGATATCTGGTGGAAAGCGGCGTTAAGGGAGCGGAAAAGCTAGCCAGAGTTGCTGAAAAGCCCGAGAGGTTTCTGGCTACCGTCCTTCTAGGTAATAATCTGGTAAATATCGCTGCCGCTACACTGGGCACTATCATAGCCGTGGCGGCTTTTGGTGCAGTGAAGGGACCAATTATAGCCATCTTTGGGGTGACAGCGCTAATTTTGGTCTTCGGAGAAGTTATCCCCAAGACTTTCGCTATGCATCACGCCCAGCGGCTATCCCTAATCTACGCTAATCCCTTAAAAATAATAGAATTGTGTTTTTACCCCCTTATCCTGGCCCTGGAGCGAATCGGGTTAAGTCTTACCAGGATAGTAACTGTATCCGAGGAGGATAAAAAATTGATCAGCGAGGGCGAGATACGTTCGGCAATAAGTGCCGGGGAAAGCGAAGGTGTGGTGGAGCAAGATGAGGCAAAGATATTGCACCAAGTGTTTGAATTTACCGACCGCCCGGTGAGTAAGATAATGGTCCCGAGAACGGAAATCATCTGGGTGGCTCAAGGGACAAAGCTAAGCGATTTCTTGAATCTCTATACCCAGGGGCGATATAGTCGCTTCCCTGTATATAAGGATAATACCGACAATGTGGTAGGTATATTGCATGCCAAGGATGTGCTGATGAAGTTAACCGATGGATCCGACAGCAGGGATAGCGTCATCGACGATTTGGTGCGCCCGACCTATTTCGTACCTGAAGGCAAACGCCTGGGAGAGCTCCTGGCTGAGATGCGAGACGGTGGTCACCATGCGGCAATCGTTGTCGACGAGTTTGGGGGAATCTCGGGAATGGTTACTCTCGGGCAGCTAACTGAGGAGATTGTCGGCGATATTCACGATGAGCTAACGGATCAAGAAAAGGATTTCATTGTAACCGGTGACAGCACCTTTCAACTGGATGGAGGATTCAGGGTTGAGGAAGCTAACGAGGAATTGAAGCTGAATTTACCCAGCGGTGATTATGAGACTGTGGCCGGCTTTATTTTCAGCCACCTTGGTCGGATACCAAAGCAGGGGGAGCATTTTAAGTACCAGAACCTGAAGTTTGTTATCACTGAAATGCGTGGAATGAAGATAGAGAAGGTCATAGTAACCAAGGAAAAGGGTGTTGCTTCATCGTAGGTCAGAGGGGAGCTCAAGTTTATTCTATCTCAACATAGTGCGATTGTGGGGGAAGACCTCAAGAAGTTAAGAGAATTTGTCCCTGACCCGGCACGCCAGCAGAAAGCACGAGAATACCATAGATTACTGCGGCGTGGCTCATTGCTCGAGCTCGGGATAGGATTCATCCTATTACTGGTCCTTCTTTTCACCCCTGCCTCAACTACACTGGCGAGCCTTTTAGCTTTTCCTTCTCCATGGTCAGCAGCCTTGTATCTACTGATCCTGGCAGCAGGCTATGGAGTTATAGTGGCACCGTTAGGCTATTACTACGATTTTATCCTGCCCCATCGTTATGGCTTATCAAAGCAAGACCTAGCAAGCTGGCTAAGGGACAAGGTTAAAGCTTCAGGGCTGGAATTACTGCTAGGCTTGTGTTTGGTTATAATCTTGTACTGGCTTATAGGGAATCTCCCGGTGCTGTGGTGGCTAGCAGCTGCCTTGATTATGTTTTTAGTCAGCTTAATCCTCACCTGGCTAACACCCACCTTTCTTATACCCTTATTCTTTAAATTAAAGCCCTTAGAAGAAGGAGGGCTCAAAGAGAAATTGGCAGATTTAGCCAGGAGGGCTGGAGTTGATATTAAAGAGTGCCTTACCATGGATCTAAGCAGCAAAGCCACTACAGCTAACGCCATGCTGAGCGGCTGGGGCAGATCCAGACGTATTATCTTCAGCGATACTTTGCTCCAGGGATATTCATGGGATGAAATAGAGGTGACTTTGGCTCATGAGCTAGGACATCGTCTCCACCATGATATTCCTAAGCTCATAGGAATCCAGACAGCCGCCTTTTTACTAGCGTTTTATCTGGCCAATCTAGCCTTGAGAGCTGGAGCAGTACTATTTTCCCTCCAGGGAATAAGTGATATCGCTGGCCTTCCCTGGTTAATTCTCGTCCTAGCCATGCTTATCCTGGTGTTACAACCAGCACTTAATTGGTATAATCGTCGCATAGAAATAGCAGCAGACGAGACTGCATTGGCGCTGAGCAATAATCCCCAAGCCTTTATTGGTTTGATGACTAAGCTGACCGACCAGAATCTAAACGAAGCCGAACCTGGTCAGTGGGCAAAACTTCTTTTTTATGATCATCCCACCTATAATGAGAGGGTAAAACTAGCTCATAATTATATTTCTCGCAGTGACGCGAAGCAATCTAAGGAGGCCTTTTGAAGCTTATTTTAGTTAGACATGGCGAAACTCATTGGAATGAGGCAGGGCTTGTCCAGGGAGGCGATAGCGATATCGAACTGAATGATACCGGATTGGAGCAAGCCAGGAAGCTAGCAGCTTTCCTCGAGAGTGAACCCATTACTGCCATACTCTCCAGTCCTTTGCAGCGAGCTATAGCTACAGCCGAAGTCATAGCTAGCCATCACCAGTTGCCCGTAGAGATTGATCAAGGGCTTAGAGAGCTCAAAGTTGGTGACCTGGAAGGCATGTCTGTTTCAAATTTACGTACCACGTTCAGCCGTTTTCTACTGCAATGGTGGCAAGATGGAGAGGCAATGAAATTGCCCAATGGAGAAAGTCTTGTTGAATTGCAACAGAGAGCCTGGAAGGTTATTGAAAGTCTGCTAGAAAGGCATAAAACTAGTCCTGAGCACAGCGAAGGAACTACGGTGGTAGTAGTCAGCCATTACTTCGTTACCTTAGCCATCATTCTCAAAGGCTTAGATTTGCCTCTGGACTTCTTTACCAAATTTAAATTAGACCTTGGTGGAGTAAGCATTCTTGAGTTCCGGGATTACGGAGCCCGCTTGCTGGTATTTAACAATACCTCTTATTAGTGTTAGCTACGAGGGGCAAGGCAAATAGCAATAACAAATGACAAAGAGGAATAATTTTAGTATTTAGGCATTTGGATTTGAATTGTCATTTGGATTTTAACATTTGGGTTTATTTGGAGTTGCGAGGGGCAAAGCAAAGAAGCAATCCCTATGAACAAGACTAAGCTAGAGTCGAAGGTTTTAGATTTTATCCAGCGGCATAGCTTGATTCCACCTGAGGAGATAGTGGTTGTCGGGGTCTCAGGAGGTGCTGACTCAGTATGTCTACTCCATGTCCTGGCAAAATGGCGGAAGGGACTGGGGATGAAACTTCATGTAGCTCATCTCAATCATCAACTTCGGGGAGCTGAATCCGAAGCTGATGCTGAATACGTGTCTAACCTGGCTGGCTCGCTGGGCATTCCCATCACCATTGATAGTCAGGATGTGGCTGCCTACAGGACTGAAAGAAATTGCTCTATTGAGGAAGCTGCCCGGGAACTACGCTATGCTTTTCTTGCCAGGGTAGCTAAATGGGTCGGAGCCAATCGAATAGCCATAGGTCATACTAGGGATGACCAGGTAGAGACTATTTTGATGCACATATTACGGGGAACGGGAATTACCGGATTGTGCGGTTTAGCCCCTTGCTCCCCTATGG
>SOHS01000176.1 GCA_004377135.1 Dehalococcoidia bacterium
TGCTTAACCCGAAGCTAAAGGGAAAGCCGGTAATCGTGGGCGGAGACCCTGAGCGGCGCGGTGTAGTTGCCTCCGCTTCCTATGAAGCGCGAACTTTCGGCATCCATGCCGGTATGCCGTCATCCAAGGCACACCGACTTTGTCCCCAGGCAGTTTTCATACGGTCTCACTTCTCTATCTATAAAGATGCTTCAGCTAAGTTTATGAAAATCTTAGGCGATTTTTCTCCTCACATCGAACCCTTAGGGTTTGAGGAAGCCTATCTTGATGTTACCGGATGCGAAGAACCTTATGGTTCTCCCCAGAAACTGGCACTGGCTATAAAAGAAAGGATAAATAAGGAACTCAATCTCACAGCTTCCGTAGGCATCGCTACCTGCAAGGTAGTAGCTAAGATCGTCTCCGACCTATGTAAGCCCGATGGCCTGCTGGAGATAGCCCCGGGGGAGGAGCAGGCTTTCCTCAATACACTCCCCGTAGCTAAACTACCCGGGGTGGGCAAGAAAACGGAGCAAGCATTAGGGGAGATTGGGATAACGACAATAGGAGAATTAGCCAGCCTTCCTCTGGACACGATAAAAAGACAGTTCGGAGCAACTGGAGCAGTGCTTCATAGCTATGCCAGGGGAATAGATGACCGGGAGGTAGAAGCGCCGGGCGAAGCTAAATCCATTAGCCAAGAGCTCACTTTTGCCCGCGATACCCTGGACCGCAATTCTCTTGAGACCAATCTTCATAATTTATGCCAGGAACTTTGCCAGGAGCTGCGCAGCCAAAATAAAAGAGCAAGATGTGTAGCTATAAAGCTGAGGTATGCCGACTTTAAGACAATCACCCGCCAGGTCACCCTCCAAGAAGCTAGCGACGTTACCCAGGTTGTTTTTGCCACAGCTCAGCAGTTGCTGGGTAAAACTCTGGCACAACAAGAAAAACCAGTACGACTGATAGGTGTTAGAATATCAAGCCTGGTGGGCGAGGGGAAACAGCTCCCCATGTTTGATTCCGGGACGGAAAAGCCGGAGCACCTGGATAAAGCTATAGACAAAATTCGAAGCAAATACGGCTCAACGGCGCTAAAAACAGGCAACAGCATTTCTTCTGAGAGCAGTTAACCATCCTTTTCAGCGCTAGCCCTTGACCAAGAGTCTTCGTCTGCGTCTTAGAATGGCGGGGAGGGCTTGTTTTGGACTTACAATACGAAGTATAATTGACTACCTTTACCTATAATAGAAAGGAGAAAGATGTCGGACTATGCCTTTTTCCACAAACAATTTATGCCACTATCTGAAGCCAAAATCAGCATCCTGACCCATGCCCTCCACTACGGCACCGCTTGCTTTGAGGGCATCCGCGGTAACTGGGATAGCGAGCAAAAAAGATTTTGCATCTTTAGAATCCAAGATCACTATAAACGCATGTTTGACGGCTGTCGCATCCTGAAAATAAATCTCCCCTATTCCGTGGATGAGCTTTGCCAATTGACCAAGGAGCTTTTGGAAAGCAGTGGCTACCGGGAAGACGTATACATTCGTCCTTTAGCCTATAAAAGCTCCGAAGCTGTAGGAGTTCGTCTCCACAACCTGGAGGATGATTTCTTAATTGTCGTGACCACACTCCCCACTTACCTTGATATAGATAATGGTGTTCGCTGTTGCACCTCGTCGTGGCGCCGCGTGGATGATACCATGATTCCACCTCGAGGCAAGATTTGTGGCATTTATGTAAACAGCGCTCTGGCTAAAACCGAGGCCCAGGAAAGTGGCTTTGATGAAGCAATATTGTTAACTCAAGATGGACATGTCTGCGAGGGCAGTGGTGAGAATATCTTCCTTATTTTAGGGGGGAAACTGGTAACTCCACCGTCATCCGATAACATCCTCATGGGCATCACCAGGGACACGGTCATGAAATTAGCTAAAAATGAGTTAGGCATAGATACAATTGAAAGGCAAGTTGACAGAAGCGAACTTTATGTGGCTGAAGAATGTTTCTTTACCGGGACGGCAGCCAACATGGCGCCAATATTAGAAATCGACCATCGCCCTATAGGCACGGGCGAGATTGGCAAAATGACCGCCAAATTACAAAAGCTCTTCGCCGAAGTGATACTGGGAAGCAATCCTAAATATCATGATTGGTATTACCTGGTTTCCCCTAAAGCCGTAACGGCATAACCGAATCTCTTAAACGGGGGTTATCCCGGGATCCACGGGTAAAGCCTTGAGCAGGTAGAGGAGGCGACAGCTCTGCTCCAGGACAACAGTATAGTAATAGGCTTCCTCTAACAACTGGCTGGCAGCAAAAGTTCCATGCCCTCGCACTAAAACCACTCTGTACTCTCCCATCAACCTGGCTATCTCATCGGCAAGTTCTCCCGGCTTCACCCCCATTTCTGCACTTAAGATAGGCACCTTAGACAACAAAGCCCGCCCTTCTACATCGGGGGGCACAATCTCTTTTTCCACGAAAGACAAAGCAACAGCGTAAGGCGGATGAGCGTGAACCACCGCCAATGCCGAGGTATTTTTATAGATACAGCGATGAACTTCCAGCTCCGTTGAAGCCAGGGGTGTAGCCCGATTGTTCTTACTTATCCCGGTCTCCACCAAATCCCCTTCTTGAATGAAGCCCAACAGGCTGCCCCGATGGGTAATAACTAGATGCTCTCCAAGTTTGACGCTGAGATTACCTCCCTGGGGAGAAACCAATCCTTGAGTGAAGAGAGCTTGTCCCACCGCTTGGAATTGGAACAGCATTTTTAACACCTATGATATACGCCGTATCACAGCCACCACCCTCCCCTGAACCTCAACATTATCTGGAGTAGTATAAATGGGTTTCATCTGACTATTCGCTGGCTCCAGGCGGATACGATTTGGCTCAGCGAAAAACCTTTTAAGTGTGACCTCTTGTTCTTCCTTAAGCCAGACCGCCACCATATCGCCATTCTCAGCACTGTTCCCATAGTCCATTAAAACCATGTCCCCATCCCCTATCAAAGCATCCAGCATGGAATTTCCTCTTACCCGAAGGGCATAAATATCTTGCTTTCCTCGAATTAATTCCTCACTGACTTCCAATCCCTCATTGGGAATACTAGTTCCTGTGTCAGGCACAGGAATAGGCTCACCAGCAGCTATTACCCCCGCTATGGGAATATAAACGAGTTTCCCTCCCTTTTGCTGTGGGGTCAAGAACTCAATTCCCCGAGATATGTCACTGTGGCGGCGAATATATCCTGCTTGTTCTAACTTGTCCAGGTTGTAAGCTACCACCGAGGTGGAGCTTATCCCACATCCAGCAGCAATATCTCTAATAGTAGGAGGATAACCTTTGTCATGCAAAAATTCGGTGACAAAGTTGATAATTCCTTCCTGCTTTGGCGAAAGCGACTTAATAGCCATCGGTTACCAGTTGACTACTTCTTATTCAGCTTTTTCATCAAGCGAGACTTAAGTCTGGCGCCTTTATTTCTATGAATAATCCCCTTGCTTACTGCCTTATCTATACCACTCATAGCCTGCGTTGTTTTCTGGTGTGCCGATTCTTCCCCGGCACCAATTGAACTTTTCGCTTTAACTATATGAGTCTTAACACTACCGCGTACTAAGCGATTCCTTAACCGTTTTCTCTCTGCTGTCCTGGCTACTTTATTACTCTGCTTGCTAGGTGACACTTATTTCCCCCTTTCTCGTTACACTTACTACGTTCCATACCGAATAAACTCTAGACATTATTTTGCTTAGCTGAGCAGCACCTTTCACCTCTAAGGTAAAATACAATATGACACTACCATCATTGTGGTTGCCCATGCTTACCTCGCCAAGGTTTACCCCTTCCTCTGCTATAATAGCACTAATATCCCGAACAAGGCCAACTCTATCCCAAGCATCAATCTGAATCATCACGGGGTAAACCTGTGCCACATCACCCCACTCTACCTTGATCAACCTTTCCTTCTCCTCCTCATGGATAATATTAGGGCAATCCCTCCGGTGCACAGTGATACCCCGGCCTTGAGTAATATACCCAATAATCTTATCCCCAGGCAAGGGATGACAACAATTAGCTAAACGAGTAAGTAAGTCCCCCACACCCAACACGTTAATACTTACAGGGCTGACCTTCCGCGGAGGCATAACTTCAACCCCCTCTCCAGTCGACTCCAACTCTCCGCTTAATTTAAGCATTATTTGAGAGGAATTGATGCTGCCACTGCCCAAGGCAGCAAAAAGGTCATCTGCGCCGTCATAGTCAAGTAGACGCGCTACTTCGTCTGCACCGGGCAAACCGATGCCTAACCTCTTAAGCTCCCTATCCCAAATTTGCTTGCCATATTCAATACATTGACTTCGTTCCTGCTTGTTAAACCATTGCCGAACCTTGCTTCGCGCGTGAGACGTCTTAAGATAGCCAAGCTCGGGATTAAGCCAGTCCAGACTCGGGCCCTTATCTACTTTGCTGGCCATAATCGCCACCACATCGCCATTCTTAAGGGTATAATTCAAGGGTTCAAGCTTGCCATTCACTTTCGCTCCAATACACCTATAGCCCAAGTTCGTATGAATTCGAAAGGCGAAATCTAGAGGAGTAGCGCCCCTGGGCAACTCTTTTATCTCCCCTTTAGGAGTATAGACAAACACTCGATCGACAAGAACATCGGTTTTAACAGATTCCAGAAATTCCTCACTATCAAGCTCTTCTCTCCAATCACCAAGCTGCCGCAACCAAGCTATTTCATCCCTAAATTGCCCACCTACCTTGCCTTCTTTATAGAGCCAGTGAGCAGCCACCCCATATTCGTTGACTCTATGCATATCATGGGTCCGAATTTGTATTTCTAGCGGTCTTGTATCTTGACACATTACCGTAGTATGCAAAGCTTGATAGCCATTATCCTTGGGATTAGCAATAAAATCATCGAACTCTTCAGGAGTAGGACGCCAAAGATTATGAAGTACACCTAATGCCTTATAACAATCTGAAACCGAGTCCACCAACACACGTAAGGCGAAAAGGTCATGGATATCCCTAAAATTCTTACCCTGCGCATCATACTTGCCCATCTTTTGATATATGCTGTAAATATGTTTTGGCCGGCCATAAACCTTAGCTTTTATATCGACCTTATCTAATTCCTGGCACAGTATCTGACTAACCTCAGCTATGAAGCCTTCCCTCTCGGCTCGCTTTCCAGCTACCAAACGAGCAATCCGATGGTACAAACGTGGCTTCAGATAGCGAAAAGCTAAATCCTCTAATTGCCATTTCGCATCCCTCATACCTAAACGGTGCGCCAGGGGAGCATATATCTCCATGGTCTCCTGAGCGATATCACGCCGTTTCTCTGCGGGTAAAGCACCCAGTGTACGCATGTTATGTAACCTGTCTGCCAATTTGATAAGAACCACCCGTAGGTCTTCAGCCGTAGCCAGGAGCATTTTGCGCAAGTTTTCCGCCTGAACCTTCGACTTTGTTTCTCTCGTTCGAGCTCGACTTGTAAGCTTGTTCAACTTAGTAACTCCATCAACAAGTTTACCTACCTGTGAACCAAAGTTGGCCTCAATCTCCTCTAATGGTACACCACAATCCTCGGTGACATCGTGCAACAAGGCTGCAGCTAAGGTTTCAGCATCAAGGTGAAACTCAGCCAAAATCATAGCTGTAGTTAAGGGATGTTCTAAATAAGGCTCTCCTGTTTTACGCACCTGCCCTTGGTGAGCTCTCGAAGCAAATTCGTAAGCTGCTTTAACCAGAGCTACCTTGTCATCAGGCAGGTAAGTGCCAGCCTGTTTTATAAGCTCATTAACTTCCATCTAATTCATGATACTGCAACAGCAAAAGTAACGCAAATTATAGTTAAGATGGTTAGGAGAGTGCTTACAAATGTCATTCTGAGGAGTCCCCATAAATCGGGACGAGGAATAATCTCAAAGATCCTTCGCTTCGCTCAGGATGACAATGGCAGGCTGAATAGTTACAATATGGTAAACTACAAGATAGACAAGGAGGATTTCTTTGTATAAAGCGCCTCGAGGGACATTCGACATCCTGCCACAAGAGCATGCCTACTGGAAATACATAGAGGAAAAAGCTATTTCCTTATGCCAGCTCTATGGTTACCAACCATTGAGCACGCCGATATTCGAAGATGCCCAGCTTTTCACCAAAACTGTGGCCGGGGGGACAGATATCGTCGACAAGGAAATGTATATCTTCGAAGATAAAAGTGGACAGGAATTGGCTTTAAGGGCAGAGGTAACAGCGCCAGTTTGCCGAGCTTATCTAGAGCATGGATTATTTAACTTAGTTCAACCCGTGAAGCTTTATTACATTGGACCGGCCTTCAGGTATGAACGTCCCCAGTTTGGGAGGTACCGCCAGCATCACCAATTTGGCTTTGAGGCTTTAGGGGAGGCAGACCCCGCCCTCGATGCTGAAGTAATTGAAATGGCACAGCAATTCTTTTATTCGCTAGGGCTCTCTCGATTTTCTATTCAACTCAATAGCATTGGCTGTAAGGTTTGCCGCCCCGGGTATTTAGAAGTACTGAGGCAGCATTATTCAAGTTATACAGACCGTCTTTGCCCTGACTGCAAAGCCAGGCTGGTCAAGAACCCGCTACGCCTGCTTGACTGCAAGAAAACCTCTTGCCAGGAGATAGCTAAAACCGCACCGAAAATTCCATATTATCTATGCCCCGAATGCCAACTCCACTTCCAAAGCGTTCAAAAATATTTAGGGGCAATGAACATCCCCTTTCAATTGAATCATAGATTGGTCCGTGGCCTGGATTATTACACCAGGACAGTGTTCGAGATTGAACCTCGAGATAAAGGAGGACAAAGCACGCTCGGCGGAGGTGGTCGCTATGATGACCTCATTGAATCATTAGGAGGCACACCAACTCCTGCGGTGGGCTTTGCGGCCGGGCTGGAAAGAATAATATTGAATCTGAAGAAACAGAAATTAGCTATTCCGGCATTGCCCAAGCCCGATGCTTTTATCGCCTACCTGGGGGAAGAAGCCAAGATTGAAGCGATGAAGATTGCCTCGGAGCTACGGAAAGCTGGGATTGCGATTATCATGGCTACAGGTGACAAGAGCCTGAGAGGGCAGATGAGACAAGCTAATTCCCTGGGTAGTGCCTACGCCCTTATCCTCGGCGAACAAGAGATCAGCAACCAGAATGTAATATTGCGAGATATGAAGAATGGGGAACAAAAAACCATCCCTTTGGCTGAAATAGCCAGAATGCTTAAACAAGGTCAAAAGTAACACCTACAATGTCAGATATGGTATAATATAGACATATTGTCATTGTTATCGACCACAAATGAAAGCCTAAATTGTTTCCCGCCATTACTTACAATTTCGCATTATGCCTCAGCGTGACATGAATAACGACGTAAACCGAGAGTATACCGCCCAAGACATCCAAATTTTAGATGAAATCAAAGCCGTACGCCTGCGGCCAGGAATGTATATTGGCGGCACAGATCGACACGGATTACACCAACTGCTATACGAGATAGTGTATAACAGCATAGACGAAGCCATGGCTGGCTACTGCGACCAAATTGAAGTGACAATCCATGAAGATAATGGCGTCACCGTAACCGATAATGGACGAGGTATCCCCACAGAAACTATCCCGGGACAAGATATCACAGCCCTGGAAGCAGTCATGACTCGCCTGCACGCCGGTGCCAAGTTCAGCAATTATGTCTATGGTGTATCCAGTGGTCTCCACGGCGTTGGTGCTTCGGTAGTAAATGCCCTATCCTCCTCGCTTAAAGTTGAGGTTAAACGCCAGGGAAAAATCTACCGCCACGAATATCACCAAGGGATTCCCCAAGGCGACATAGAAATTGTTGGCGACACCCAGGACACGGGTACTTCAACTACCTACCTCGCTGATAAGGAAATCTTCGAGACTATTGACTATGATTTCGACCTCGCCTGCCAGCGATTAAGGGAACTAGCTTACCTGAATAAAGGGGTGGAAATAGCCATTAAAGACGAGAGAAACAATCAAGAGAAAGCGTTCTACTTCGATGGGGGAATAGCCAGTTTTATTCGCCGACTCAATAGAAATAGAGCTGTTGTTCATCCCGACCCTATCTATATCTCCACTATGGTAGATAGCACTATCATTGAAGCGGCTCTGCAATACAACGAGAGCTTTACAGAATCCCTTCTCACCTTCGCCAACTGTGTCAATACCAGAGACGGCGGCAGCCACCTTACCGGCTTCCGCTCAGCATTAACCCGGGTTTTAAATGATTATGCCCGGAGCAGTAAATTTTTAAAGGATATTGACCCCAACTTAACCGGGGAAGATGTGCGTGAAGGGGCAGTGGTCATCATCAGTGTAAAACTGCCCCAGCCCCAGTTCGAGGGGCAAACTAAGGCAAGGTTGGGAAATCCCGAGGTAAAAACTCATGTTGAATCTGCTGTAGCAAATGGCCTGTCCCTGTACCTCGAGCAACACCCCAACGAGGCAAAGGCAATCATAGAGAAGTGCCTCACCGCCGCCAAAGCCAGAGAGGCGGCACGTAAAGCTCGTGACCTCGTCTTAAAGAAGATTGGATTCGAAACATCAACTCTGCCAGGGAAACTGGCCGATTGCTCCGAGAAAGAGCCGGCAAAATGTGAGCTTTACTTGGTTGAGGGGCCCTCAGCCGGCGGCTCAGCTAAACAAGGACGAGACCGCCGTTTTCAAGCTATTCTCCCTCTGAGAGGCAAAATACTAAATGTCGAGAAGGCCAGCAAAGACAAGATTATAGTACATGAAGAGCTACGAGCCATTGTCACAGCGTTAAAGGCAAATAGTGATGACCAGTTTGATAGCTCTAAACTTCGCTACCATAGAGTAATTATCATGACCGATGCCGATGTTGACGGCGCCCATATTCGTACTTTGCTCCTCACCTTCTTCTTTCGCCATATGACAGAGCTAATTAACCAGGGCTACCTCTACATTGCTCAGCCACCCCTTTACCGCGTTAAATCTGGCAAACAGCACTTCTGGCTTTACTCTGAACAAGAGAAGGAAGAAAGGCTCAAAGAACTGAAAGAAGACAAAGTAGAGATTCAGCGATACAAAGGGCTGGGGGAGATGACTCCTGAACAACTGTGGGAGACAACCATGAATCCCGCCAACAGAACCCTGCTCAAAGTACAGGTAGAGGATGCCATAGCCGCAGACGCGGCTTTCCGTATGCTAATGGGCGACGAAGTTCTGCCCCGCAAAAGATTCATCCAGGCCCATGCTCAAAGTGTGAAAAACCTCGATATTTAGCCGTTGGGCTTCGCGAACCCAACTGATTGTGTGATGTGAGGAGAATTAATAGGACAATCCGCACAATAGCACGTCTGAACTAATACTGTGCGGGGTAAGCCTAGTCGTTAGTTATCCCGCAGATGTCAGATATATCTTTTGTCCGGTTATATATTTTTCTACCTCAGCGGGCACCAGATAACGAATGGGCAGCCCCTGAGCTATACGCTGGCGAATTCCTGAGGAGCTAATCCCGATTACAGGCATATCAAGCTGAATAACTTTGTCCAGCAGCCCGGGTATCGATGTTTCTAAGTGCTTCAAATCTTTTGAGCCTAATCTGGGGGCAACCACTAGTCTGCATAATTGAACTAATTTCTTCGGTTCCTTCCACAAAGGCAACTCGGCTAAGGTATCACGCCCGATGATGAAGAAAAGACTTGCTTCACTGCCTAGCTGCTTTCGCAGCATCGTCAGGGTATCCACGGTGTAAGAGGGACCGGGGCGCTCTATTTCGAGAGTGCAAATCTTAAAATGAGGGTTGTCAGCTATGGCACGGCGCACCATCTCTACCCTATGGTCTGCCGGGGTAATGTTACGGTCTGGCTTAAGCAAGGGCTGCCCAGCAGGCACGAAAAGAACCTCGTTAAATCCTAACTTTATTCTTGCTTCCTCAGCGACAACAAGGTGACCTATATGGATAGGGTCAAATGTACCACCAAGAACGCCTATATTCACTTCTTTATTTTCTCGGTTTGGGACGGAATACCGCTATTTGTGCCTGCGAAATTCTCTCTTCATCCTGACTTGCCTGGTCCACCATTTCCATAGCTTTCTTCACCAATTCTAACACAGCCTGGCCGCTAAGCGCAGAGCTGTAAAAGACAGGCACCCCAAGCCTGGCAAAGCAATGCTTCACTTCGGGCAAACGAGCTTGAACCTCAGGCAAATCTACCTTATTTACCGCCACGATTTTTGGTTTATGTGATAAGCCTTTGTATAAGGCTATCTCTTTATCCAACGTGCTGAGGTCATCGATAACGGTCGGCGAACTGCCATCCAATAAATAAATCAGCAGCTTGGTTCTTTCCGCATGGCGCAAAGACTCATTTCCCAATCCTTTGCCAAGATGGGCACCTTCAACAAGGGCAGGAATCTCGGCAACAACAAAGTCTCTCCTATCGTCTGGCATAACTCCTAAAATTGGCTGGCGGGTGGTAAAGGGGTAATCGGCAATTTCGGGCTTGGCTCTCGATACCGCAGATAATAAAGTGGATTTCCCCGAGTTTGGATGACCAACAATACAAATATCGGTAATGAGTTTTACCTCGAGGACAATATGCCGCTCTTCTCCTGATTTACCCTTGCTAGCTATCTCAGGAGCTTGATTTACCGCTGTAGCAAAACGAGCATTACCCAGCCCTCCCCGGCCCCCCTTAGCCACCAAAACCTTCTGCCCGTGAGCCCTCAAGTCTGCCAGAAGTATCTCCTCCACTGAATCAGTTTTAGTGAAAACTATTGTGCCTACGGGCACTGAAACAAATAAATCCTCACCTTTCTTGCCTCGCTTCCGCCAACCGCTTCCCCGACAACCATTTCCAGCTACAAATTCCTTCTTTCTTCCCATTAAGCTCAAGTCAACCACATTGGGACTAGTCATAACAACCACACTCCCACCATCCCCACCATCCCCGCCATCCGGACCACCAAAAGGAACATACTTCTCCCTCCGAAAGCTAACACAGCCATCCCCACCACATCCACCCCCAACTATAATTTCTCTCTTATATATCATAAGTTAAGAACCTAACATAAGCTTAATTATATTAAATAGTTAAGTACTAATCATTATAAACAATATTGTTGCGAGGTGAGTAACCAGTGAGGGAGATCAGAGCTCAGAGGGCAGTGTGGGTGGGATAAGCAACAAGTTATCCACAAATTATTAGTAGTTCTACACAGTTTGGTATGCCTCTCTATAACCTTTCTGTGAATTAATTTTCTCTTTGATTTCCGCAATTTGGTTAGAGAGGTTAGGATTAATGCTCAATTCGCTAGCTATTTTCTCGTAGCCATGAAGAATTGTGGCATGGTTTCTGCCACCTAATTCTTTGCCGATTTCGGTTAGAGAGCAGTTGTGTCCTTCGCGCATAAGATAGATGGCCACGTGTCGTGCCAATGTAGTTTTTCTATCTCTTTTCTTGTTAATTAGCTCTTCTGTTGAAAGGCTGAAATGGTCCGCTACCGCCTGTAAGAGCAACTTTATGTCTTGTCTACGGGTCGTGCCTGTTAATAACTTGTTGATTGTTTGGGGAGTGATCTTGGTTCCACTTAATTTAGCCTGGGCAGTGAGATATACCAAAGCACCTTCAAGCTGGCGGACATTCTCGCATACTTTCTCCGCTACAATGTGCAGCACCCCCTCCAGTTCTGAGGTCATCGTTGTTTCTGCTTTAGCCCGTAAGATATTCAGGCGTGTTTCAAAGTCGGGTGGTTGTATGTCAGCGACAAGACCACCTTCAAGGCGTGATTTTAGCTTGCTGCTAAGTGGGTGCATGTCCTTGGGAGCACGGTCAGTGGTGATGACAATTTGACGGTTATTGCTGTACAACTCGTTGAAGGTGTGGAAGAAACATTGTAAGGTTTGTTTCTTGTCGATCAGGAAGTGAACATCGTCAAATAGAAGGATATGGATACTTCTGAATTTGCTGCGGAACTTGTCAACCTGGTTTTCTCGCACAGCTAATACAAATTCATTGGCGAATTGTTCCGCGGTAATATAGGCCGCTTGCAGTCCATTGTTTGTCGTTAAATGCCCGATAGCATGTAGTAAGTGAGTCTTACCTTGCCCGGTGCTGCTGTGAATGAAAAGAGGGTTATAACTGCTTCCTGGATTTTCAGCTACTTCTACAGCGGCAGCATAAGCTAAACGGTTAGAATCGCTGACAACAAAGTTATCAAAGGTATACCTTGGATTGAATCTATACTGTGTAGCTTTGCTGCTTGTCCCCCCATCGGTTTGATGAGCCAGAGGGCTAGCTGATAGTTGTTCGCGATTGTGGACCACGAATTGGACGTCGACATCCTGACCCATAATATCAACTAAGGTCTTCCTTACCAGAGGATAAAGGCGCTTGGATAGCCATTCAGCAACAAAAATGTTAGGGGCACTGACGACAAATATACTATCTTGGCAACTTAGGCCCTGGCTATTGCTAAGCCATGTAGTATAATTTGCCTTGCTGACCTGAATTTGAAGCTTGCCTAGGGCTCTTTCCCAAATCTCTTTCGCTGGTTCCAATCTCTCCCCATTCCCAACAGTACTCAGCCACAAAGATAGCTGAAAGGAGTATTAAGGCGCGGTTAAGGTTATAGAATATCAGGTTTTCTCAAACCTTCGCTAGGCAATGTTTGACATAATTAAAAAAATTAATTAAAAATAGTTTTGCTTTGAAAGTGCGCACCGTTTTTATGGGCACTCCGCAATTTGCTGTGACCATATTGGAATCTTTGCTCCAGAGTTCCTGCCAGGTGCTTGCTGTGTATACTCAGCCCGATAAGCCGGCTGGCAGGGGGCGCCCAGTTGTTTTCCCTCCAGTGAAAAAGCTGGCTCTGGAGCGACAAATACCAGATATTCAACCCAAGACTTTTAAATCAAGCGAGGTGGTGGAGAAGCTGGCCAGCTTTCAGCCCGAGCTAATAATTGTGGCAGCCTTCGGTGCTATTCTTCCCCCAGAAGTGCTTTCCTTGCCCAAATTTGCCTGTCTTAACGTTCATCCTTCATTATTGCCACGGCACCGAGGTCCGTCTCCAGTCGCTAATACCATTCTCTGCGGAGATGAACTTACTGGTGTTACCATAATGTTAATGGACGCTGGAATGGATACCGGGCCGATTTTAGCTCAGGAGAAAGCGGGGATTTCCTTTATGAATACCACCGGCTCGCTTAGTTCGACGCTAGCTGATGTGGGAGCCAAACTTTTACTGGCGACCTTACCCAAGTGGCTTGGGAACGAACTCAGACCACAAGCTCAAGATGAGGCTCAGGCTACTTATAGTAAATTGATAACTAGTGAAGATGCCGAGATTGATTGGCGTCTTTCCGCAGTCGAGCTCTGGCGTAGGGTAAGGGCGTACAATCCCTGGCCAATCTGCTACACTTGGTATCAGGGGAAACGACTAATAATCCATAAATCTATTCCTATTGGCGATGTAGCAGAGGGGGAGATAGGGGAAGTAGTCGCCTTACCAGAGTCACCTGGAGTTGGGGTGGTAACTGGGCAGGGTATTCTAGGGCTTTGCCAGGTTCAGTTAGAAGGAAGGCGTGAAATGTCGGCAGATAATTTTGTCCGTGGGAAAAGAGATTTTATTGGTTGCGTTCTGAGGCGAGGGTAGCTTCTCTGGCCAGCATTATTCTACAGACATTTCCACACCATCTAGGATAGTAGCCAAAACAATACCCAATGCACGAATTATGTCGCCCCTGCTAAAAGTAGCGTTATTCACCTCGCCTCTGTCAACACTTCCGGCAGCAGGCTGAGGAATGCCCTGCAGGACCCAAGAGACAAAGCTTAAGAAGAGTCAGATTGATTTATGTAAATCTACCGGGAAGAAACTAAGGGTCTAGTCATTACAGGCCAGAGCCCCTCTCCCATCAAAGGAGAGAATTAATATAATGCTTTTGCACCTGCGTCTGTGACTCCTTGTCTGGGTTCTGGAGATCTACCTGTGGCGACTAGTTGGGACTTTGCCATGTTACTGATGTAAGAAGATCACCTGCCAGTCTGAGAGCAGCAACGGGCTAGAGAATCCTAGGCTGCTATGTAGTAGATGAATATTACGACCGCCTCTATCGCCAACAGCGGAGGCAGTATAAGCTTATATACTTTAGCAAAGCTAGCTTTGAAGTACTCGGTCGATAGTATAAGGCAAAGATGGAGAGGGGAGAGCAGAACCCCCACATATCCACTTATATAGACCAGCATAAGAGCATAGCTATTAACCTGTGAGCCGAGGGTTATGAAGGGAACCAACAACGGCAGGCTAATGCCGACAAATCCCATGCTAATGCCTGTGGCAAAGCCCATCAGGAAGGGCAGGAACGCCATGAGGACTGGGGTAGGCATTCCTATGTACTGCATGTCTGAAAAGAGGGTGTAGGCAGCCCCCGCACCTTCTATCGTTGCCTTGAATAGCATTACGGCATATAACAGGAACAAGATTTGGAGATCGGCGCCATATTTCAGTGCAATTTTCAATTCCATCCATTTAGCTCTTTGTTGACAAGCCAACAGGGCTAGTGCTAGAGGAAAGGCTATCACCACATCCAACCCCGCCAGGACTAGTCCCACGATTAAGAGGATCGGCCAAGAAGTCCTCAAAAGGTTATAGACTATACTTTTCTTTGAGGTTCTCTCTTTTGTTTCGTATCTCTTGTTCGGCTTAAGCATCCGGTAACTAGAGACGGTTCCGAGTGCGATGACTAAAGCCGTCATAGGTAAAAGTGTCAGTGTTACGGAAGAAAGCTGGACAGATAGTATTACGCTGGTCGTTATGATCGCTGGATATACTGGCAAGGAAGCCTCCCATATGTGTCTGAACCAGTAATTTATGAATGTGACTCGTTCCGGCGTCAGGCCCATTCTGTCCGCTAGATCCCTTAGGGCAGTAGCCGAAACTAGAGCTCCAGCGGGCATGGGAACCAGTCCTATCGTAGCAGGAACAAGGTGCATAGCAAGTCTGGGGCCAAGTCTCTCCATAGTGGCCGCTAGGCTCGTAAGCAAGCCCTTCACCTCCATGAGACGACTTAAGGCTAGCGCACTGGCAACGACTGCCAGCAGTGTCAGAGTCTGGCGGTCTACTAGGGTGTGAAACATATGCTCGGGCAGGGAGCGTGGGGGCAGGAGCAGCAACGAAACGGTAAGACTTCCTGCGAAGATGGCCAGGCTTGGACGGACCTTCAGCCTGATCAGAATTAGAATCCCGGCGATCGATGCTAACAAAGCTACAGACGGACTCAGCATCTCAGCATGCCTCACTTCTTATCAGGCGGGGACTGTTTGTTAGCACACGAGTCATGCATTGATGTTCAGAGACTTTGCTCCTTGGACAGCTGTCTGCCGCAAAAGAGTAGTCGGGACTAAGTATTTCTGGACTGGGTTGCTGCTTACAGACCACTGACTTAGCTTTTGCTGTATGCTTGATGCCAGATTATAAACCGTCGGCTTTCGAATGGCAAAGGCGCTAAGGAGATATAGCTTCGGCGCGGGCTAGCCCGAACACAGAAACACAATGGTCAGGCGTGAAGAGCATACTGGCTCCGGCTCGCGCACACCGACAAATGATGAATAGCACGGCAAACAGGGGCACCGGCACGGTGTTACCGCTACTCTGAGTATCCACCATAACCGGGCTTGCATACATCGTCGGGCTGATGACTCGAAGTAGCAGAGTTCATCTCCACCTTGCCTACCGATGAATGTATCGGCAAAACCCACCTTGGCTTACAGGCAGCGATGAGCCGCGCACAGTCAGCGAAGGCTAATTAGACTGCCATGCACCTGTGAAATCGCTGCTCAGTCGAAACCGAGCCAGGTAGTAACGTTTTTAATAGGCTCTCGCTCAGTTTCCAGTTTGTTGGCAGGGAAATCCCAGTCAGGGTAGCCAATAGCGATGGCCACTATGATCCTCTTGGACTCAGGTATGTGGACGTATTTTCTTAACACCTCAGGGTACATCGTTCCCTGGTCTTCGATGCAGGTTTCCAGGCCGAAATGCAGGGCGGTAAGGCAGATAGTCTGTATTAAAGCGCCGATGTCGAGCAATGGCCCGCTTTCGCTCAGACAGCGGTCAGTGAAAATGATGATCACTGCTGGTGCATCGAAGTAACGAAATCCCCGCTCCAGCCATTTTGCCCTTTTCACTGTGTCCTCCCGGGGTATGTCCATAAGCTGGAAAAGCTGCTTGGCGAGGGTTACCTGGCGTTGGCGATAGATGCTCTCCCTCGGCCAGCCCGTAACCATGTGCTCGGGGTTAGGTGGCTCTCCGGAGTTGAGTAGCTCAACGTTGCTCCGTTTTACATTCTCCAGAACATCACCAGTGAGCACGGTGAACTCCCAGGGCTGGGTGTTCATAGCGGATGGGGCATGGCTGGCCAATTCCAGTATTTGCTTTAAAACCTCTTTGGGCACAGGGTCAGGTTTGTAACCCCTGATACTCTTACGCTTTTTCACGGCTTCGATGACATCCATAGACTTACTCCTTTTCGCTAACAGTCTGGTTCCTTAAAGGGACGTAACCCGCTATTCCCCGCCTTACCTTGTTAAGTACTTCTGGCTCGGATGCCGCTGTTGGCCCGACATCCAGGACTTGCATCTGAGACCTTTCCGCAATTATGGGGCAGCGGCTATGGGTTCTGATTCATAAATCCTTTCCTCTGCCAATTCTGCCTCACTGAGAGGAACGTCGCCTTCAACATCTCTGCCCTCGATTCCTTTCGCCAGGATTTCTTTATAGTATTCATGCTGGATTATTAAGTTCATGATTTCGCTGCTACCGGTCCAGATCATGGCAAGTCTGGCTTCCCTGAGTGCACGTTCCACTGGGTAGACATTGGTATACCCAATGCCGCCAAGTATCTGCATGGCATCATTCACCACTTCCCAATGTGTTTGGGTAGCCAGTTTTTTCGCCTCCGACACCAGTCTCCTTTGATAGCCTGCGGTACCTACTCCATCATCGATCGTCTTAGCCACGGCGTATGCCAGGGCACTCACAGCATCGAGCTTGGTGATGCAGTCGGCTATCCTGAAGCTCACTCCTTCAAAATTCCGTATGGTCTGGCCGAAGGCCTTCCGTTTGTTGGCATATCGGGCGACCAATTCCAGAATAGCTCTGGAGCCAGCCACTCCGCCTGAGAGCAGCCTTTCCGGCACCATCAATTTGTAGAATACCTTTGCCCCTTCGTTTTCCTTCCCCACCAGATTCTCCTCTGGCACAGGGACATCGCGGAAGACCAATCTACCTGTGCCAGTCCCCCGGGAGCCCATCAAGCCGTAGACATGCTTTACCTCCACGCCCATATCCCTCTCAACGATGAAGGCGCTGAGTGAGTCACGGCCGGCGCCGGGGTTGGTGACGGCGAATACCAAGAAGAAATCGGCGCCCTCAGAACCAACGACAAAGCGCTTCTGTCCAGTAAGGTAATAGTGATTTCCTTTCTTTCTAGCCACAGTGGTGGCGCCGAAGAAATCAGAACCGCCTCTTGGCTCGGTGAGTGCTTCGCCAGCCCATTGTGTACCGGCGATTAATGGTTTAAGGTACTTCTCCTTTTGAGCCTCGGTCCCAAATACATTTAGACCTTCTCCAACGATGGAGGTAACTGAGACGAGACAGGTGAAAGGTACCCCGAGCTTCATGACCTCCCCTACCTCGATGAGTTCGTCAACCCATTTCAGGTCTCTGCCGCCGTATTTCTTGGGAAACCTGATACCCAATAGCTTTCTCTTACCAGCTTCCCTGACAAATTCGTGGGGGAACTCGATTTTATCGGCATCCATGTCCAGTATAAGCTGCCGTGGTATGCTCTTGACCAGCTCCTGAACCTCGTGTCTGAACTTTTTGTGCTCTTCAGTTAAAAATACCTCTAACATTGCTTCCTCCTTTAGCTTTAATAGGCGGGTGTTACAACTCCCGACTAACCGGCACAGTCATAGTCTAGTTTTCCAGAATCCTAACCACTAGTATAGCACGTGTCAAATTGTCTAAAAAAGGCAGCGTGTGACGATGGAGGTGAAGGTTATTATAATTCAGTCCAGCTTTAGGTCAGCGAGAACCGTGATTGAGGCTAAAACAGCAGTCGTCGAGACCACCTTGTAGAGCTGGTGAAGATTGAGCTTGCTGTAGAATAAGGAGAGACTAGGTTAAGTCTGGCTAGTGGGCTTTGAAAGCCAGAGCACCAACAGGGCAGATGGCAACGCACTCGCTACAGTCCTGGCAACGGGACTTACCCACAGGTTCATCGCCAAAAGTAGTGACTGTCCTCCTGAAACCACGGTAAGCAAAACCAATGGTTCCTTTGCCTAGTTTTTCCTGGCATACCCAAACGCATCTGCCGCAGAGCACACATTTGTTGGGGTCATAGATGAACAAGGGACTGCTAGAGTCTATGGGTAGTTCAGGCAGGATTTTCCTGAACCTTTTTGTCTTGAGCTTCACGCCGAGATGCTTGGCTATCTTCTGAAGTTCACAAGAGCCATTTTTGAGACAATGGGCGCAATCCACAGGATGACTAGCCAAGAGCAATTCCAAAGCGGTGTGGGCTAGCCTCAATGCCTTTGCCCCTTTAGTATTAACCACCATTCCCTCTGCCACAGGAGTAGTGCAGGCTGTAACTGGTACATCTTTACCTTCTATCTCCACAAAGCAGAGACGGCACGAGGCAAAAGGCTCGCTCTTTTCCCGAATAGCACAAAGGTTGGGAATATAGATGTCATTATCCAGAGCTGCCCACAGGACCTTTTCACCTGGAGCAGCTCTTACTTTCTTACCATCAATCGTTAGAGAGACTTTTTTAACTTTTGCCAGTACCCTTCCCCTTATTCTCTCCCCAAGGGAGAGGAAATCTCAGCGCAGAAGTTATCTTCCCAAACTGGCTTACCACACTTTAAAAGAGCCCTTGTACCTTGCCGGTCTTCGTATCAACATCTACCCTTCTGAAGGCCGGATTGGAGCTGGTGCCCGGCATAAGGCTGATTGTCCCGGCGCAGGGGCAGAGGAACTTCGCCCCGGAATAAATCAACACATCGCGAATGGGCAGAGTCCATCCCTTGGGGACCCCCTTAAGGGCCGGGTCGTGTGTCAGGCTCAGATGGGTCTTCACCATCATGGTAGCGTATTCATTATATTTAGAATCGGCCTCGAGCATCTTGGCCTTGGCCTCGGCATCAGGGGTCCATGACACGCCATCGGCTCCGTAGACCACTTTGGCAATCTTGTCCACCCGCTCTCGCAGCTTCACTTCAGCGGGGTAAAGGAACTTGAAGTCGTTCTTTTGTTCGCAGGCCTCCATAACTGTATCGGCAAGCTCCAGGGCACCATCACCACCCTTGAGCCAGTGTTCGCTGAGGGCACAACGTGCCCCGGCCGCCTCGGCTGCCTTGCGCACCATGGCAATCTCTTCCTTGGTGTCGGTGTAGAAGGAGTTGATGCACACCACCGGATTGATGCCTGATGTTCTGATGGTGTTGAGGTGGTGCAGCATATTGGGAAGACCTTTCTCCAAAAGTCCCAAGTCTTCCTTAGTGTAGGAATCAGGCAGGGGTACACCAGCCACTACCTTGGGGCCGCCGCCATGCATCTTCAGTGCCCTGATGGTGGTCGTAAGTACTGACACGTGCGGCTTGAGGCCACTGAGTCGGCATTTTACGTTCCAGAACTTCTCGAATCCAATATCGGCGGCAAAGCCGCTCTCGGTGACATGATAGTCAAACATCTTCAGTCCGATGCGATCGCCGATGATGGAAGATTGTCCTACGGCGATGTTGGCAAAGGGGCCGGCATGCACCAGGCAAGGTTGGTACTCTGCTGTACACATTAAGGTGGGATTGATTGTATTGCGCATCCAGGCAGTCATGGCGCCTCCCACTTCCAGATCGCCGGTAGTAACAGGATTGCCATCCCTGTCAAAAGCTACGGTAATCTCGTCCATCCTTTTGCGCAGGTCTGCCAGGTCCGTGACAACGGATAACATAGCCATAAGCTCTGAGCTCACGGCAATACCGAACTTGGACTGCATTGGGTAGCCATCCATGCGACCACCGAGGCCTATTACGATGTTCCTCAGACTCTGGGCACAAAAGTCCATGATCCAGCCCATCTCCACCCTTGTAGGGTCAATGTTCAGACGGCGCATTCTGCTGCGCTTGGCCAGCTCTTCGTCGCTGTAGTTGCGCTCATGCTGCATTCTAGAGGTAAGCGCCACCATGGCCAGATTGTGGGCATTCATTATATCGTTAATGTCGCCGGTAAGCCCCAAAGAAAATTCGGTCATGGGAATAAGCAGCGCATTGCCACCGCCAGCAGCAGTACCCTTGATATTCATACTCGGACCACCGGAAGGCTGACGTATACAACCGCCCACCTTCTTACCCCGTTTGCCCATACCTTCCAGGATACCCATGGTGGTTGTTGTTTTCCCCTCGCCCAGTGGTGTGGGGGTAATTGCAGTTACCTCAACATATTTGCCGTCCGGCTTGTCCTTGAGGCGCTCGATAATTTTCAAGAAATCGAGCCTGCATAGTCTCCCGTAAGGAATCATTTCACCCTTCTGCAAGTTCAGTCTTTCTCGCCACTCATCAGGGGTCGGCATGTTTTCTTCGGCAGATTCCGCAATCTGCCAGTCTTTCAGTTTTGTCGCATCGTAAGCCATGGTAACCTCCTTTGTGATTTATTATTTTCCCATACGCTCGGCCCTGCGCTCAGCCGCTACTACTGTGTTGACCATAAGCATGGTGACAGTCATTGGGCCAACCCCTCCGGGCACCGGGGTAATAGCGCTGGCCTTCTCTTTAACCGTCTCGAACTCTACATCCCCTCTGAGGTCGCGGACCTGCTTGCTGGGGTCCAGCTTGCTGGGTTTCCATCCCACCTGGTTTACACCGACATCAATAACAACTACTCCCTCTTTTACCATATCTGCTTTAATAACTTCCGCAGAGCCCATGGCAGCAACCAGGATATCTGCCTGTCTGGTGATTTCGGCCATGTTTTTGGTCCCTGTGTGGACGACGGTCACGGTGGCATTGGCACGCTCGGTTTTCTGCACCAGCATGGCCATGAGGGGCTTGCCCACTATGTTACTTCGACCGCATATGACCACATGTTTGCCTGCAGGGGGGTTGCCACTGCGGATCATTAACTCCACCGCGCCATGGGGTGTGCAGGGCATGAAATAGGGATTTCCGATGAGCATCTTGCCCACGTTGACAGGGTGGAAGCCATCCACGTCTTTAGCTGGGTCGATGGCATTTAGCACTTTGTCCGCATTGATGTGCTTTGGTAGTGGCAGTTGAACTAGTATGCCATCAACATGCTCTGCTTTATTTAGTTCCTCCACTTTGGAGAGGAGTTCCTCCTCTGGGGCGATCTCAGGCAGGACGATGGTTTGGGACCACACGCCTATCTCCTCGGCCGCCTTTTCCTTGCCCGAGACGTAGGAAACGGATGCCGGATCCTCTCCCACGCGAATCATGACCAGGCCCGGCGTTACGCCCCGTTCCTTGAGCCTGGCCGCTCGCTCTTTTAACTCAGACCTAATCTCCTTGGCCACTTCGTTTCCCGAAATTATCTTTGCCGTCATCTAAACCTCCTTTCCTAAATCTTAACCTATCGCTTTACCGATAATCCCCGGCTTAACAATGCTAAGGCGTGCCGCGATATCCTGCACTCGGCTGATGACCTCTGGACTTGAATTGATGAGAGGAAAGTTGCCAAGGCCAGCTTCTATTATGCTCTGGTCGTAGGGAATAAAGCCCAGAAATTCAAAATCTGGCATGGCAGAAGTAAGCAAATTCTTGTCCTGTTCACTGCGAATCTTGTTAGCTACCACCGCAGTGTTTTCCAAACCTATGTCTTTTGCCAGCTCTCTTATCCTGTAGGCTGTTTCAATACTTGCCTTGCTTGGCTCTACCACAATAATCATCTTGTCCACGGCTCTCGCTGTCGCCCGCCCCAGATGCTCGACTCCGGCCTCCATATCTATTATGACTACTTCATCCCTCCGCAGGAGTATGTGGGCAATTAAAGCTTCCAGTAAGGCATTTTCGGGACAATAACAACCACTACCACCCTTCTTTAACCGCCCCATCACCATCAATTTGACTCCATTATGCTCCACCCAATACTTTTCCGGTATATCATCAACCTTGGGATTTAATTTGAAGTAAGGTGCTGCCTGGCCAGGACGTACCCCTGTCCGTTCTTCAATCAGGTCTCCCATCTCAGATATGGGGGCTATCCTCTCTGGGTGGGGAAAGCCGAGAGCAGTTGCCAGGGTAGCATTTGGGTCGGCATCTATGGCCAGAACAGAGTAACCAAGCTGGGTAAGTATGGTGGCAAGTAGGGAGGCTAACATTGTTTTGCCTACTCCCCCTTTACCACTAACGGCAATTTTCATTTCCAAGCGTGGAATTATATCCTGCATCTACAAAAGAAATCAAGCCAGAAACAACTATTATTCCAATGGGGTCAACTCTATTTCCCCAACAAGCTTGCTTCAGCTGACTTCGCTAGCCTGGCAACGACGTAAAGGCGAAGCAAAATAGAGTCGCCCACAACAGTTTGCTCGCAGAAAGCAAACGGTGATAGAATGCAAAGTCAGGGCTGCACCAGCCGGTCTACTCGGCTCAGGTGGGTGCCAGAGGTGCTTTTTAAGGGAGGGCGATATGCCGTACGGATACGAGATAAATGAACTGGCCAAGGAAGAATCGTGGCGAATGTTTCGAATAATGGGCGAACTTGTAGAGGGCTTTGATAATCTCTCCGGTATCGAGCCGGCAGTGACCATCTATGGTTCGGCCAGATTGGGAGTGGATGACGAGCTATATGGGGAGACGGAAGAAATAGCCTATCAGCTTGGACAGTTGGGCTTCTCAATTGTAACTGGTGGGGGACCGGGCGTAATGGAGGCAGCCAACAAAGGTGCACGAAAGGCTGGGGTTACATCGGTCGGGCTGAATATCTCCCTTCCCGAAGAACAGGCCTGTAATGACTACACCACAAAGTCGATAACTTTTAATCACTTCTTTACTCGTAAAGTCATGCTGGTGAAATATGCCATTGCCTTTGTCATAATGCCGGGTGGTTTGGGCACGCTTGACGAGCTGACAGAGGTACTAACCCTGATGCAGACCCACAAGATAAAACCTTTTCCCGTGATATTGTTCAACAGCGAATTTTGGGAGGGATTTCTGGATTGGCTGCGGAGCTCCGTCTTATCCAGGAAGTATGTCTCTGAGAGTGATTTCGACCTATTGAGAGTTCTGGATCGCCCTGATGAGGTAGTTGAGGCTATTCGGAAGTGGTATGTTGGGCGTGAGGTTGTTGGCAAGAAGGCCCTGCTCAAATGAGTCTCAGTCTACATTTTTAGCTTTTCGTTGCCTGATAGGATGTTTGGGTAGATATAAAATCCTGTTTCCGTTTCTCTTGCTGACATGTCTAATTGCCCCTGGAAGACCCAATAACCCTCCTCGTTAGCTTGACACCGGGCAATTTGGGGTGTAGAATTCCCTTTTCTGTATGGGGGTGAGAAGATTTACGCTATTATTGAAATAGGTGGCAAGCAGTACAAGGTAGCCCCAAAGCAAACACTGGAAGTTGAGCGTTTAGCTGTCCCTGAAGGCGACAGAGTTGAGCTCGATAAAGTATTATTTATTGGGGAAGATAAAAATACCCTTGTAGGTAATCCTGTTATTAAGGGGGCTAAGGTTGTGGCCACTTCTTTAGGAGAAGCTAAAGGAGAAAAAGTTATCGTATTTAGATATAAGTCCAAAGTTCGCTACCGAAGCAAAAGAGGGCATCGTCAGCCTTATACTAAGCTATTAGTAAATGAAATCATTAAGGGTAAAGGAAAGTAGGCATGGCACATAAAAAGGGAGGCGGCAGTACAGGTTATGGGCGGGATAGTCAAGCTAAGCGCTTGGGAGTGAAGAGGTATGGAGGGGAACAAGTTCGCGCTGGGACTATCCTGGTTCGGCAACGCGGGACTCGTATACTGCCGGGAAGCAATGTTGGCCTGGGGAGAGATTACACCCTCTTTGCCTTAATAGACGGCTATGTCAAATATGAGCCGGCAACCAGATACAAAAAGAAGGTGAGCGTTTACAAATGAAGGATAAAATCCATCCTAAGTATTATGAGAATACTAAAGTGACTTGCCTTTGTGGTAATACCTTCACTATTGGTTCAACTAAGCCAGAAATCAGGGTAGAAGTATGCGGTAAATGCCACCCCTTTTATACGGGTGAACAAAGGATAGTCGACTCTATGGGCAGGGTGGAGCGCTTTAAGAAGCGATACAAGATGAAATGATGGAATACCTTCAAGTCTCTATTTCCTCATGTCAGGTTAGAGGCCTAGGGGTCTGTTATTTCTTGTTGTGACAGCGGCTGTTTGACCGCAGGCAGTGGTTACTTTTAAGCTTACCTTGGGAAACTAGAAATTCATTAATCTCTGCTACTTCAGGAGATAAACTTTATATTTTCAGTCATTTCTATCATAATACGATTAGGGATTTTTCATAATGAGACAAGATTGCAACATTAGTTTTAGGCAGCTAGGGAGATTGAGGCGCTAATGGAAAAGTCTTTTCATTACGGTGGCCAGGCAGTTATGGAGGGGGTGATGATACGGGGGAGGCAAGGCGTGGCTATAGCTGTACGCCAGCCCAATGGAGAATTAAACATAGTGAGGCAGCCCCTGGCCAGCATATACAAAGGGAGTCTCAGGGAAATGCCTTTAATAAGAGGAATTATCGCTCTCGTTGAAACCCTGGTTTTGGGCACGCGGTCATTACTTCACTCTGCTCAAGTTGCCTCGGCAGAGGAAGGAGGAGAGAAAATACCTACAGCGCTTTTGTGGGGAACCGTAGCCGTAAGCCTTGCTTTGGGTGTAGCCCTCTTCTTCATGGTTCCTCTCTTCGCCACCCGCTACCTTATCGACCCTTACATCGGTTCTGCCTTATTGAGTGTTGTCCTTGAGGGACTTATCCGTATTGGCATTTTCATCGCTTACCTCAAATTAATAGGTTTAATGCCTGATATTAGGAGAGTCTTTGCTTACCATGGAGCTGAGCATAAGGTGGTGAATGCCTATGAGGCAGGCGTCCCTTTGGAAGTGGAGTCGGTTAAGAATTATTCTACTGCCCATGCTCGCTGCGGCACCGCCTTTCTATTCATCGTTCTAATCATAGCTATCTTTGTCTTCGCCCTGGTTGGTCAGCCAGCGCTATGGATACGCATACTGTCCCGCATAGCCCTCATCCCGGTTATTGCCGCTATTAGCTATGAAATCATGAAATTCGGGGCAGGCCACATCGATAACAAGGTAGTCCGAGTTCTCCTGACCCCGGGGCTGATGTTGCAATCTATAACCACCAGGGAACCCGACGATAGCCAACTAGAGACTGCTATATCCGCATTAAACGAAGTCATCGAGATTGACCAAACTGCTGACTCTAGTTGCAGTACATAATACAATTATTGACAGAGTAACACGAATTTGTTATCATATAAAATAGCCATTGACCCTTGAGGCAGTGAGCTAGTGGACTGGGTAGTTAAAAGTCCGCTTGGATCGGCGGTGACCGAGACGGACAAGAGGAGTTGTGTTTGATAACCCTCTCGGTTATGCCGAGAGGGTTTTTAATTTATGGTTATGTATGGTGCTATAACGGATGTTCCGGGAATTAAGGTCGGTCATTATACCGATAAGCAGGCAGTAACCGGCTGCACGGTAATACTTTGTGAGCAAGGGTCTGTGGCCGGCGTTGATGTCAGTGGCTCATCGCCGGGGACCAGGGAAACAGACTTGCTCCAGCCGGGAAATCTGGTGGAAAAGGTTCAGGCTATCGTTCTCAGCGGGGGCAGCGCCTTCGGTCTGGATGCTGCTACCGGGGTTATGAAATACCTGGAGGAGCGAGGATTTGGTTATGAGACCAGCGCCGGGAGGGTGCCTATTGTGCCAGCTGCCATTATTTTCGACCTGAATATAGGTGATTCTAAAGTCAGGCCCGGAGCCAATGAGGGTTACCAAGCTTGCCTAGCTGCTACCGATGGCAAAGTGACTGAGGGGTGCGTTGGCGCCGGCACTGGAGCAACAGTGGGCAAGATTCTCGGTGTGGAACGAGCAATCAAGAGCGGTCTGGGGACTGCCAGTCAAAAAATAGCCGGAGATATTGTGGTAGCTGCCCTGATAGTGGTAAATGCCGTGGGCGATGTGATTGAACTTGGGACGGGGAAAATTCTGGCTGGACCTCGCAAGCCCGACGAAAGCGGATTCTTATCTACATCCGAGCTATGGAAAGGCGAACTTAAAGAAGCGGTTCCGCCTTTTAATACCGTAATCGGTGTAGTGGCTACCGATGCCAAACTTAGCAAAGCTGAGGCAAGCAAATTGGCCCGCGTGGCCCAGGTTGGTATTGCTCGCACCATTGACCCATGCCATACCATGTATGATGGCGATGCTTTATTCGTTCTTTCCTCGGGTGATAAGGATGCCGACGTTAATGCTCTGGGGGCAGCGGCTGCTGAGGTTGTCGCCGAAGCCATAGTTAGAGCAATCCAAAAGGCGGAAACTCTAGCTGGTGTACCAGCGGCTAAGGACATTAGGACATGCTGAAGACAGGCTTTATTGGTGCGGGAACGACAGGTACTGCCCTGGCGGTACGGCTTTCTCAAAAGGGATGGCCGGTGGTGGCTGTGTTTAGTCGGACTTTGTCCTCGGCACAGAGGCTGGCCAAAAGGGTGCCCAACTCCCAGGTTTATCATACGGCTCAGGAACTGGCGGATTTCGCGGAGCTGGTCTTCATTACCACTCCTGATGATGTCATCGCGCAAGTGTGCAGCCAAGTTCAGTGGCATAAGGGGCAAAGCGTCCTGCATTGCAGCGGCGCTCACTCCGTAGATACTCTGGAATCAGCAAAAAAACATGGGGCGGCTGTTGGCTCATTTCATCCTTTGCAGACTTTTGCCGACGTTGACCAGGCCATAGCAAACTTGCCTGGCTCCACCTTTGCCCTGGAAGCTGAAGAGCCACTATTATCGACTCTAAAGGAGTTAACTCACCTCCTGAATGGCAACTGGGTGGAACTTAAACCCGGGGACAAGGTGTTGTATCACGCAGCCGCCGTTTTCGCCTGTAATTATCTGGTGACCCTGGTTAAGCTGGCTCTGGACTTGTGGAAGGACTTCGAAGTATCGCCAAAAGGGGCGACCAGGGCCTTGCTGCCCTTGCTCAGAGGGACGCTAAACAACATTGAAAATGTCGGCTTGCCTAACTGCCTCACCGGTCCTGTCGCCCGCGGGGACTTGGGCACTATAGAGAGGCACTTGAGGGCTCTTGCTGCCAAGAACCCTTCTTTGCTCACTACCTATAAGGAGCTAGGGCTTCAGACTATTCCTGTTGCTTTAGCTAAAGGCAAGGTCGATGAACAGAAGGCAGAAGAGATGAGAACCTTACTTTCTTTCCAAAGAAAGTAAGCAAAGAAACTTTGCACCTAGGGAGGTAAAAATGAGAACTATGCTGAAAAGTAAAATCCACCGAGCCCGGGTCACTCAAGTCGATTTAGATTATGAAGGCAGTATCACTATTGATCGGTCTCTCATGGAGGCCAGTGACATCTTGCCTTTCGAAAGGGTGGAAGTGCTGAACGTCAACAATGGAGCCAGGTTCAGCACTTATGCTATCGAAGGTGAGGCGAATTCAGGGGTTATTGGTATCAATGGTGCTGCCGCCAGACTGGTGGCAAAGGGCGATATAGTTATCATCCTCTCGTATTGCCAGGTTCCTGACGATGAGGCAATCAATATGACCCCCAGCATAGTTCGTGTGGATAGTCAAAACAGAATCGTTGAACCTTTGCCTCTGGTTCCTCTCACTAGATGGGAAATAAAAATAGAAGATTAAGATGCAAAGACACAGGGCAAAATTCAAGAAGTTTTGCATTTTGAGTTGTCACGTTGATTTTTAAGGAGGTGAAGCCATGAGGGTCACTATCACCGAGATAAGAGAAATGAAGCAGAAGAAAGAAAAGATACCTATGCTCACCGCTTATGACTACGTGACCGCCAAGATGGTTGACGAAGCTGGTGTGCCTCTGATATTGGTCGGGGATAGCTTGGGGATGGTGATGTTGGGCTATCAGTCGACCATCCCGGTGACCATGGAGGAGATGATTCATCATACCAAAGCTGTAGTGAGAGGAGCTAAGGAAGCCTTAATAGTAGGCGACATGCCATTTATGACCTATCATATCAGCGTCTCCGATGCTTTACATAATGCTGCCAGATTTATTCAGGAAGCGGGGGCGCAGGCGGTGAAGTTGGAGGGGGGCGAGGTCGTCGCGGAGACAATCAGGCGTCTTGTTAGGTGTGGCATCCCGGTTATGGGGCATATTGGGCTTACTCCGCAGTCCATACATCAGTTGGGAGGGTTTAAGGTGCGTGGTAAGGGGCTCGAGGAAGCGAGAAAGCTGCTAAACGATGCCCGTATTTTGGAGGAGGCCGGGGCTTTTGCTATCGTTCTGGAATGCACTCCCGCACCTCTTTCCAAGTTGATTACTCAGAAGCTATCTATCCCGACGATTGGCATCGGGGCCGGACTTGATTGCGATGGCCAAGTCCAGGTAATCAGCGATCTTCTCGGCCTTTATACTGAATTTGTGCCCAAGCACGCCAAGCAATATGCCAGGTTGGCCGGAGAAATTAAGACTGCTGTTGAAGATTACATATCTGAAATTAAGTCTCTTAGTTTCCCCACTATGGAGCATAGCTACACCATGGATGAAGGCCTCATCAAGCAGCTAAAGGCTGAAAGTTAGCGGTATGCAGGTAGTAGGGCCTATCTTTGAGTTAAGGGCATTAAGGCAGCAACTCAGCGGCACAGTAGGCTTCGTTCCCACTATGGGCTATCTTCACGAAGGTCATCTGGCTTTAGTAAAGCAGGCCAGGATAGAAAATTCCAACGTTATTGTGAGTATTTACGTCAATCCCACTCAATTTGGCCTCAGGGAAGATTTCGGGGCTTATCCCCGAGAGCTTAATCGTGACCTGGAGCTATTGCGGGAAGAGGGGGTGGATATTGTCTTTGTCCCCTCCGATGATGAGATGTACCCACCTGAATTTAGCAGCTGGGTGGATGTGGAGAAGGTAACCGAGCGACTTGAGGGAGCATCTCGTCCGGGGCATTTCAAGGGCGTAGCCACCGTAGTAGCCAAGCTATTCAACATTGTCCAGCCATCACGGGCTTACTTCGGACAGAAAGATGCCCAGCAAGTGGTGGTTATTAAGAGAATGGTGGCTGACCTCAACATGGGTATAGAAATCGTAGTTGTACCTACGGTCAGGGAGAGCGATGGCCTGGCCATGAGCAGCCGCAATATTTACCTCGGCCCCGGGGAGCGCCAGGCAGCTACAGTATTGTTCAAGGCTCTTAATTTAGCTCAGCAATTATGGTGGGATGGGGAAAAGGATGCTGAAAAGATTCGCCGGCAGATGACCTCACTTATCCAGAAAGAACCCCTAGCTCAAATTGACTATGTCAGCATTGCTGATGCCGAAACACTGGAAGAATTGAACTTGATCGACCGCCCGGCATTGGCTTCCTTAGCCTTGAGGATAAGGAAAATTCGGTTAATAGATAACATGCCTCTGGAATAAGTGCCTCAGTGTATCATTGCGTGGCTCTTATTAGCTTAAATTCCCTTGAGTTCAAGTTATTCGTACTTCTACCCAATTCACCCGCGTTAAACGACTATGTGGAGCGAGTACACCTGACCCATCGTCTTTGTCAATCTCTGGGCTACCCCATGCCTCAGGAGTGCCTTGAGTGCTATTTGCAAAAAAAGGAGGCGATGCGTCATTAAGGTACTGGACGAGGACAGGTATTGGCAGAAGTAATCAGGTAAATGGTATTATTTCCAGTGACATGGCAGCCTTAAGCTAGGGGGATGTTACCGGCAAGAAAACGGTACGTAAGGAGATATAATGATGAAAGCGAAGTATACCTCGCCACGTAATTCCACAGATTCCTCACTGAATTCGTCGCTCAAGCAGGCTGAGGAGGCGCTTCAAGCCGAGCATAATAAGCTGCTATCACTAATGACTGCCATGGAATACACCGTCACCATACAAGATAAAGAATATAACATTATTTATCAGAATGAGGCGTCGAGGATAGCTTCTGGTGGTGACCACCTGGGGGAGAAATGCTACCGAGCTTATGAAGGCAGAGAGAAGGTGTGTGACGGGTGCCCGGTAGAAGAGGCATTTAAGGATGGCAAGTCACACACCGCGGAGAGGATGGTGGTAACGCCTTCGGGGGAGGTTACCTTCTGGGAGAATACGGCTAATCCCGTTAGAGACTCCGCAGGTAAGACTGTCTCCTGCCTGGAGCTAGCCTGGGACATCACCGAGCGCAAGCGGGCAGAGGAGAAAAATCGGATAATATTAGCAACAGCCCTTGACGGTTTTTTTGTCGTTGGTCTGGATGCTAGATTGCTAGAGGTCAACGCTTCATACTGTAAGATGGTTGGTTATACTCGTGAAGAACTGCTTAAGATGTCCCTAGCTGATATTGAAGCGATAGAAACGCCCGAAGAGAATGCTCAGCATATAGAAAAGGTAGCGGCGCAGGGTTACGACTTTTTTGAGACCCAGCATCAACGTAAAGACGGTAAGATAATTGATGTTGAGGTTAGCGCAAATTACATTGATGTGGAGGGCGGGCAAATAGTCGTATTTGTGCGGAATATCACCGAGCGCAAGCGGGCAGAGGAGAAAAATCGGATAATATTAGCAACAGCCCTTGACGGTTTTTTTGTCGTTGGTCTGGATGCTAGATTGCTAGAGGTCAACGCTTCATACTGTAAGATGGTTGGTTATACTCGTGAAGAACTGCTTAAGATGTCCCTAGCTGATATTGAAGCGATAGAAACGCCCGAAGAGAATGCTCAGCATATAGAAAAGGTAGCGGCGCAGGGTTACGACTTTTTTGAGACCCAGCATCAACGTAAAGACGGTAAGATAATTGATGTTGAGGTTAGCGTAAATTACATTGATGTGGAGGGCGGGCAAATAGTCACATTTGTGCGAAATATCACCGAGCATAAACTGGCGGAGCAGGCTCTTATAGAAAGCGAAGGAAAATACAGAACTCTGGTTGAAAATATCCCACAGAAAATATTCTTTAAGGATAAGGATTCAGTTTACATTTCCTGCAATAGCAATTACGCCGAAGACCTGCAGCTAAAGCCCGCAGAGATATCAGGGCATACAGATTATGACTTCTATCCCAGGGACCTGGCCGAAAAATATAGAGCAGACGATAAAAGAGTGTTTGAGTCGGGGAATACAGAAAGAATTGAAGAGAGATACATCGAACACGGACAAGAAAGGATCGTGGAAACATTCAAGGCCCCGTTCATAGATGAAAGCGGCAAAACCGTCGGTGTACTGGGCATTTTCCATGACATCACCAAGCAAAAAGAAACGGAGAGACAGTCACACGAGCGCGAAATAGCCGAGGTACGGGCGCAAGAGCTAGGTATGTCACAGCAGCGCCTTATCAACGCTCAAGAATGCCTGCGTAAAGACATTGCCAGTCAGCTTCACGGAACGGTGCAAAGCCGGCTTATATTACTGGGGCATAAGATTGCAGAGCTTGAGGCCAAGGCCCGGTCAAAGCGGATGACTAAGGAGCTAGCTGACGTCCGCCAGAGACTTGAGGAGCTACAAAACGAACACATACGGTCTATCAGCCATCGCCTTTTCCCTTCCATCTTACGCCTGGGAATAGCTACCGGCCTGGAATCTCTAATAGACGAGTATAGCGCCAAGCTACCTGTTGATTTGCGGGTGAGCAAAAAACTGAGAGATAGAGAGCAAGCGAATAGAAAGCTTATTCCAGATAATGTGAAGCTGGCGCTGTATCGTATTGCTGAGGAAGCCTTGACCAATATCTCTAAACACACGCCGGCAGCGAACAATATAGTGGTGAAACTGTCGCTGTCTGATAGTCGAATATTGCGCCTTACGGTGAGGGATGATGGTCCTGGCTCTAATACAACAAGCCCTTCAACCGGTATTGGCCTCTTGCTGATTTCGGACTACGCAGCAGTGGCGGGAGGCAGTTGCACCATCAAGAGCATTCCCGGCAAGGGCACACGGATTACGGCAGTGCTGCCTCTTGTCGGACTTGAAACAGGACAGTAACAGGAAGGTCAGCCTTTGGAATAAAGGCCCGGCGCCCTGCAGCACTACCAGCCTCGCCCAATACCTGAAAGTGCTTGCTCGCTTCCAGCAAATGGCACAGCTAATCTCTAAACAGGTATCGTCATCAACCAGACCAGGTCGGTATGGCGACTCCCATCCTTTGACTTGCTAGTTTTCAACGCTTATATTGTAGTATGGTTCTATCATGCTACGATATCATGCTCGCACGGCAATTAGCCGGGGTTTACGCAATCCGTGCTCCCGCGCTAACGTCGCTGCGAGGATTTCAGGAACGCAAGGGCAGCCTTGACCCGCATGTTGATTTCCGACTCGCCGGCAAGTTCCAGATGCTGATAGATGACGTTGATGTAGCTTTCAACGGACCTCTCCGTTAGTGCCAGTTTTCTGGCGATAGTGGCATTATTGAACCCCTCCGCAAGCAACCGGAGCACATCCTGTTGTCTGGGTGTAAGTCTGTAAACATTAGACCCTTTCCGCGGGTGCAGCTTCGCCATCACCGCCGGGTCCATGACCACCATACCCCGCGCGCATCCCTCAATAGCCTGGACAAGTGTGGATACGTCGCGAACTGTCTGCTTTAAAAGATATGCCCACCCCGTGCTCTCTCCAAGCGGCAGGCTGGTCACATAGCGGGGATCATCATGTGCGGAGAGTATAACGATGCCAATCTCAGGGTTCTCCCTCTTGATTGCCAGTGCCGCATCAATGCCGTCCATTTCGCCGGCAAGCTCAATATCCATCACCATCACGTCGGGTTTGGTCTGCCGGGCCAGCACAATCGCCTTCTCAGCATTATCCGTCGTGTCTACGACCTCTAGACCACTCTTCCGGGATAGAGCGTCAACCAGCACTTCTCGAAACAGGGCTTCGTCCTCTATTACCACTACCCTTATCTTTTCCACAGGCATTCCTCGTAACTTCACTTTGCGGGTGTGCTTCGGGGCAAAGATGAGCGCCTCTCTGTATATAATACCATGCTACCTTGATATTCTATACCATACTAACCCCGTGAGTAAACCAGAGGTTAGCACAATAGCCAACGATTTATTCGCATGTTAATATTAAGCATATAAACCAAGAGTAACTACTGGCACATGGTACTGAGGCGCCTATTGAGAGCAACTCTGCAAGAGATATTACAGGAGGTGTGCAGGCTAACTAGCATGTCCCCCGAAGAGGACGAGTACCATCTCCTGTGGCTAAAAAAGGACGGCTAGGTGCTGACCATATTTTCGCAAACTGGCGCCATGGTTAAGGCGGAAAGAAAAGAAGCCACAAGGCATTTGGCGACCCATGCCCTTTGTAAGCAATCAATGAAGAATAGAGGGAACGCCAAATTACTGCATACGAGGAAGTGGCAACGCGCAAAAGATATAGAAGCGGCCCAAATGAGCAAATTCTCTATGAAATAATCAAGGAGGCTAAATATGGCATTAGATTCTAAATCCGGAAATACAATTTTGAGATTGTGGCTTCTACTGCACCGAGTCCGCGACACACTTGCTCTGTGCCAGGATTCAATATTTGCGAAATACGGGATTACTACGGAGCAGTTCGGAGTGCTTGGGGCTGTCAAATCACGCGGTGGTTCTCTAAGGCCGACTGACCTAGCCTCAATTCTAGAACGTAGTCCAAACAGCATCAGTATGCTGGTCGACCGTATGGTCAAAGCTGGTCTGGTCAGAAGGACAAGAGACAGGATAGACCGCAGGGTGGTACATGTGGCTTTGACCAGTAAGGGGACGAACGCCATTGAACTGGCAATGCCGGAGGGCTGGGACTTTATCCAGAAAATCCTGTCACCGATGCCATACAAGGACAAGCAAGCTCTTGCCGGTATGCTTGAGACAGTAAAATGTGAGTTACTTGGGTACCTAAATCCCCAAGTAAATATGGCGGAAATCATTAAGAACAGTGTCACAAACCAGCCTGGTTTATATGAACGGATGATCAAGAACATTTTTGCCTCAGGCTCTGAAGCTAAACGGCAGGGTGGCAAAAAAGAAGAAGACCATATGATGAGGGCTGAGATTGCCACGCGGCAGCACAAACGAGCAAAGGTCCGATAAAATAACAGAAGGAGATAAATATGCCGATAAAGTTCAAATTCGAAAATGTGGATAAGGGAGCATGGGTCCTGCTGCGCCAAGCCCACAACCTGGTTTTGAAGTGTGAGGACAAGGTATTTAGTGAGTACGAGCTAACTACGGAGCAGCACGCAGTGCTTATGGCTATAAAACACATCAGTGGGCCTGTAAGAATAACTGACATAGCCCAGTGGTTAGACCGTAGCGTGAACAGCGTCAGTATGATAATCGACCGCATGGTCAAA
>SOHS01000080.1 GCA_004377135.1 Dehalococcoidia bacterium
GCATCAAGCCGGGCTAATACCTGGTCTTTTGTCACGTTATTCCCTTCGTCAACCAACACCTCTGCCACTGTACCTGTGGCGCCAAATGATAAATACGCTTTGTTAGGCATTACTAAGCTGCCATCCACTAAAACGGTTCGCACTATATCGCCCCGGGTAACGTTAACAGTCGTCAGTGTATCTTCGGAGCCGGTGCCTCTAGTAAATACGATACCCAGTACTATACCGATAACAACCACGCAGATTGTTATTATTAGTATTCGCCTTTTTTTCATTTTTCTGTGTACCCCTCTCTGTTCTGATAAACCACTCATTATAGCGCAAATCTATAGTGTCGGGTAAAAAAGCGCACCATGTATTTTGACAGGGCCATCAACTTAGCTTGCTTTCACCCTCTATCCCAGCACCAGCGATTTTATTTTTCTTGACCAGCTTGGCAATCTCATCAAGTCGGCTGCTCATGATGTTCAGCAGCTCCTCTGCTGCCTCAGCTTTGATAAAGATAAGTCCCCGCCCACCAAAATGACCGAAAACCAGAAGTTTATCGCCAGTATCTATACCGATTTCTTTGCGGGCTTCCATGGGAATCACCAACTGCCCCCGTGGACCGAGCACAGCCGTGCCAAAACACCTGCCTATTACATGCATATCTGTTCGTTTCATTCTGACCTCCTGCGTAAGTAAAATCAGTATTTTATGATTTATCATACTAATCTGTCAAGTGGAAAGGCTGCTCAAAAATGGAGTTGCCCAATAAATTAACAACCGGGTCTGATGAATCAGGCTTGAGCGGGGATGAGACCCGCCCCTACGAGTGAATGTAGTGCGAGGCTTTAGCCTAGTGCCGCACGACCCTGAAGGGTCGCACTACAGAATTCTGAAATTCCCCATGAAATCGGAGCAACTACAAAAATCCCAGACCGCTCATGGTGATCGGAACCATGGGGGGCAGTCATGATAAAATTAGGTTGCTAGACAACCTCCGTATTTTAAGCGTGGCCTACTATGAAAAAACTTATTGAAGGAGCCGGCAAACTGGGAATAGAGCTCAATGCCAGGCAGGTAAAGCAATTTGAGCTCTACTACCAGGAGCTAATTGCATGGAATAAAAAGATTAACCTCACGGCTATAACAGATTACTCCTCGGTACAGGTAAAGCATTTCCTTGATTCCCTGACCGTCACTCTGGCTTTGCCTGGGAAGGAGGTGGTAAGACCGGATTTCAATATTATAGATATAGGCACAGGTGCCGGCTTCCCCGGAGTGCCACTCAAAATCCTCTTCCCTCAGCCCAGGCTGGTACTCATTGAGCCCACAACAAAAAAGACCGCTTTCCTCCACCACATTATCCACAAAATGGAGCTGGAAAATGTAGAAGTGATGAATAGTAGAGCTGAGGAAGCAGCCCATTTATCGCTCTATCGTGAGCAATTTGCCCTGGTTCTTTCCCGGGCTGTGGCCTTACTGCCTACTCTGGTGGAACTAACTCTGCCTTTTTGCCGGATTGGGGGAAGATTTATCGCTCAGAAGAAAGGGGGGGGCGACCAGGAGATAAATCAGGCGGAAAAAGCCATTGCTGCCCTGGGAGGCAAATTAGACCAGATAAAGAAAATAGAATTGGACGAGTTCGATGATGCGCGTTATCTGGTAATTATTGATAAAATATACCCGACACCGAACAAATATCCCCGTCGTCCTGGAGTTCCAAGGCGACGGCCGATTAAGGAGGTGAATAAAGATGTGGAGTAGGAGATCCCGAAGGTTCTACTTTGGCCTTCCTCCCTTCGGTTTCTACTTCCAGGGATTCAAGCCTTTTCCCAGCAAAAAGGAGTACCTGGACATGCTCGAGGAGTATAAGAAAGACCTGGAAGAGGAACTAAAGTCAGTAGAAAAAGAAATCGAGGAAACCAAAAAGAGTCTCTAGCAAAGAAAGGCAAGCCAGGTAGAGATTGATTTGAAGGAATGCCGGAAGATATTCAGAGGCTGATTCAAAGCCAGGCAGATTTTATCGTCAGTCAACAGCTTCCTTCCGGGGCTATCCCCTGGTATCGAGGCGGTATCACAGACCCCTGGGACCATGTGGAATGCGCCATAGCCTTAGACTTTAGCGGCCGGTCCAGTGAGGCTAGCTTGGCCTATAAGTGGATGCGTGATAACCAGAATCCTGACGGAAGCTGGTATTCCAGTTATCACGATGATAAAGCTCAAGACCTAACCAAAGATACAAACTTCAGCACCTACATAGCAACAGGGATGTGGTTTCACTACCTCACGACCCGGGACCTGGACTTTCTCCGCTACATGTGGCCTACGATGGAGAAAGGCATAAACTTCGCCTTAAGTTTACAGCAGCCCGGCGGCGAGATTTATTGGGGGCTAAGCGAGAATAATGAAGTCTGGCCAGGAGCAATTTTAACCGCCTCAAGCAGCACCTGGCTCAGTATTAAATACGGCATAAGGATTGCTAAAACCTTGGGGGTAGATAAGCCTGACTGGAATAAGGCATGCCAGAGGCTGGCCAGGACAATCAAAGAGCAGCCCGAACTGTTCGACAGGTTAGGCGAGGATAAGAGCGGGCACGCCATGACCTGGTATTACCCCATCCTTGTGGGGCTGATCAAGGGGAAGCAAGCAGAAAAGCGTATCCTGGAGGGATGGCAGGATTTCATCATAGATGGTTGGGGATGTAAATGCTTTACTGACAGACAGTCAGTATGCGTAGCTGAGACCTTCGAACTGGTCCTGGCCTTAGCAAGGATGGGCGCCAGAGACAGGGCAAAGATGGTGCTGGAATGGGTATTGCAATTTAGGGACAGCGACGGCGTGTTTTATCGGGAGGTATATTGGCCGCAAAGGGAGATAAGACAGTCAGAGCTGGAACCACAGGCCCATGAAAAGAATACCTGGACATCGGCAGCAGCGATACTGGCTATGGTGGCCTTAGAAGGGATTAAAATATTCTAGCCTAAACATTGACCTGTGAGATGAGCTTAGAGCCCAGTGTTAAGAGAGTTTCCCGGAAGATTCCACTGGAAGACGACCCTGACGATTTCGTGGGTTACGAAGTCCTTATAGACTTCATGAAGCAACGGGCACTGCATGAGCTGGAAGGAGATATCATCGAAATTGGTGCTTATATGGGCAGAGGTACTGCCAAACTGGCAAAGTTTGTCCAGAGATACGGTAAAAGGGTATACGCCATCGATGTTTTCGACCCCAGTCTTGACAAAACTATGAGCAAGAGTGGAATCAAGGCGGGTGATGTTTATGAAGCATTTCTCCAGGGCCGCTCGATGTTAGAAGCTTACCAGGAGTCAACTCGAGGCTTTGGTAACATCGTAACCATAAGGGAAGACTCCAAAAAAGTTAGCTTCCCCGAAGAGCAAAGATTCATCTTTGGATTCATTGATGGCTGCCACCAGCAAGCATATGTAGAAAATGATTTCCATGTCATTTGGCCGCATCTGGTTTCCGGAGGCGCTCTCGGTTTCCATGATTATAAATTTGATGATTGGCCGGAGGTCACTAAAGCCGCCGAGAAGCTAATACACGCGCACAAAAGAGAGATAAGCGAAGCATATGAGATAGAAGGGAAGTACAATATCCTGTCTCTTTTGTTAATTAAAAGGTAGAATTCATGGCCAGACCTCCAAGGCTGGATATCTCTGACTGAATTGAAAGGAAGGTAGCAATAAAAAATAGAAAGATGCCCCTATCATCGCTACTGTCTGTCGCTCTCGTCTTCAGCCTGATTCTTGCGGCGTCGGTAGTGGGAGCTTCAGCAACCGTGCCTGTGCCAGATGAACATGCTATTAGCCATCTGGGGGTAGATAACTTCAGCTCTGCTTCAGCAGCGGCCGTGAATACGCCTCAAGGACAGGTAACGCCCATGGTCGCCGCAGGTTGGGGTCACACGGTGGGACTTAGAGACGACGGTACTGTCTTTGCCGTGGGAGACAATCGTTACGGACAGTGCGATATCGGTGGTTGGACAGATATGACCCAGGTTGCTGCAGGCAATCACCATACAGTGGGGTTACAGGCTGACGGTACCGTGGTCGCCATGGGCTGGAATCACCAGGGGCAGTGCAGTGTCGGTAGCTGGACGGACATCGTCTGGGTCGCCGCCGGTGTGTATCATACTGTGGGGCTTAAGTCCGATGGCACATTAATCACCGCGGGTGTAAACATCTATGGGCAGTGCAATGTTAGCAACTGGACGGACATCATCAAAACCGCCACAAGCTATGATCACACCGTAGGGGTTAGGTCCGACGGCACCATGGTCGCCGTGGGGGACAACTATTACGGGCAATGCGATGTCGGCAACTGGACGGATATCCTTCAAGTCGCAGCAGGCGTCCATCACACGGTGGGAGTTAGGTCCGACGGCACTGTGATCG
>SOHS01000042.1 GCA_004377135.1 Dehalococcoidia bacterium
TTATTTTCGCCTGCCTAAGGCGTTCAGGATTATGCCGGTGAAGATGGTTAATATGCCAGCGATGATGAACAGAGTGGTCAGTATGGTGCTGCCTATAGCCAGGGTGCCTGTGCTGGCGGCTATGTTAATCACCCTGATGCCGATGATGAGAGCAATCACCAGCAATATACCACCTGCCAGTCCGAAGAAAAACAGGGGTCTCCTCTGCGAAATCATGACTATTATCCGGCTGAGAACGTCTATGCCATGTCTTATGGGGTTGAGGGTCGAGCCGTCTTTGGTATATATGTTTGAGATCGGCACCTCGGTTATCTTGAGGTTTTTATCGGCGGCGCTGGTTATCATCTCCGATTCTATGGCGAACCCCTTCGCTTTCAAATCAAGTTTTTTTATTGCCTTCGGTGAAAGGGCTCGAAAGCCGGATTCGGAATCCACGATATTTGTTTTTGAAGCGAGACGACTTGAGCGGAAAATGACCTTTTGACCGATGCGGCGGTATCTGGGAGTCCTATCTTTCTGGGCCTCTCTGGAGCCGATGACGAGGTCAAAACCCTCGGAAATGGGTTTGGTGAGAGCGGGAATCTCATTAGGGTCATGCTGGGCATCAGCATCTAAGAGAACGAGGATGTCCGGATTTCTTCTCTTTGCCTCGGCCAGTATGCTCTGGATGGCTGCGCCCTTGCCTCTATTTTCGGTGTGGCGGATCACGGTGGCACCGGCAAGCCCGGCAACCATGGCGGTGTTATCCGTGCTTCCGTCGTCAACAACAATGACTTCGTCTACGTATTGCCTCGCCTGGAGAACTATGCTTCCGACATATCTTGCTTCATTATAGGCAGATATGCCAGCCAGGATGCCAATCTTGTGTCCTTTGTCGGGAGCCCGAGATCCAGAACCTTTCATTCCACCTCTATTTCACGGTTACCGATTTTGCCAGGTTGCGGGGTTTGTCAGGGTCGCATCCTCTATTGATAGCGAGGTAATAAGCCAGGAGCTGAAGGGGAACCACGGCGACCATGGGATAGAGTAACTCGTCAACTTCGGGAATCTTGATCCAGGAATCGTAAATATCGCTTTCTTTGTCAGAGACACCGATAATATATGCGCCGCGTGATTTGGTTTCCATGGCATTGCTCAGCGTTTCGAGAAAGGTATGGTCGGCGGGGCAAAGCACTACTACTGGTGTACCATCCTCGATGAGGGCTAAGGTGCCGTGCTTGAGTTCCCCCGCAGGCATACCTTCAGCGTGGATATAGGAAATCTCCTTAAGCTTCAAGGCGCCTTCAGAGGCGAGGGCGAAGTTAATTCCTCTGGCTATGTAGTAGAAATCATTCTTATCTTTCAGCTTCTGGCTGAGCTTAATAAGCTCGCTTTTATTCCAGTCGAGAACTCTGGTTATCTCGCTGCTCAGGTTGGCGAGCTTAGCTGCCGATTCGTCAAAGGAGTTAACCATGGAGAAGGACAACAGGTAGAATATCGCTAGCTGAGATAGAAATGATTTAGTAGCGGCTACCGCTATCTCAGCGCCGCAATTCAGGTAAATGACCTGGTCGCTCAGGTCAGCCAGTATAGAGTTGGGCCGGTTGACTATGGAGATAATTTGAGCCCCGGCGTCTTTGGCAGCCTTTACTCCCTCGACTACATCAGCGGTCTCGCCACTCTGGGAGACAGCGATGACAACGGTGTTCCTGTCTATGGAGTCGGCGAAATAACCGAATTCAGAAGCCATGACTACATCACAGAACTTCTTGCCCACTCTGGAGAAGAGGTATCTGCCGACCAGAGCAGCGTAGCGGGAAGTGCCACAGGCAGTGATAATCACCTGTCTTGCCCTCAGAATATCCAGGGCGATATTGGTGAATCTCTTCTCGTCCTGATGCACTATCTGGCCAAGCACCTGGGCTTGCTCCATTATCTCCTTGAGCATGAAATGCTGGTAGCCCTCTTTGTGGCTCTCAGCCCAACTATGGTCGAGTTTTCTGGCTTGCTTAACCAGCTTTTTTCCCTGGGCGTCGAAGAATTCGATTCCGCCTTGTGTCATCATCACCACCTCGTTATCCTCCAAACTCATCACCTGGTTGGTGTATTGTGAGAAAGCCAGGGCGTCGCTACTAACATAGTAATCAGGGGCGTCAGTGCCCACAATCAGGGGAATGCTCTTCCTGGTGCCTATGATTTTGCCGGGGTCATCAAGGGATATGACCAGAAAGGCATAGGAGCCCGCAAGCCTTGAAACTATATTTAACACAGCTTGTTCTAGGGAGCATCCGTTTTTAAGCTCATCTTCGAGGAGGTGTGGGATAATTTCGGAATCGGTTTCTGAAGTAAACTTGTGTCCTATTTTAGTGAGTTCCTGGCGGAGCTGCTGATTATTCTCAATGATGCCATTGTGAACTACAGCCACTCTGCCATCACAATCGGAATGAGGATGAGCATTGAATTGAGTGACACCACCATGAGTTGCCCAGCGAGTATGCCCGATGGCAACGAGGCCGGGAAGACTTGCCAGGTTATGTCTCTGGATGACTTCGTCAACCTGGCCGGCGTCTTTCTTTATCAGTAGCTGGCCATCGCATAAAGAAGCTATGCCCGCTGAATCATAGCCCCGATATTCCAGACGCTTTAAAGCCTCGAGGACGATGGGAACTGCCGGCTTATGACCACAATAGCCAATGATACCGCACATTTAATTTTCTCCAGTTACAGGAGAGCTAATTAGCTCCGGTGCCTGTGGCAAAAGCCTCTTTCCAGTTCTCCTTTCCCCGACGGAGATAGTTTCTCTGTCCTTGCTGTGATTGGGGACAACGCCATCACATAGTTCACTGCTTAGCGCCATAGACATGCTGTCAATTAGCTCAATGCCAATTATATCACAATCTGGGTAATGTCTAGTCCTCATGGCTGCACTAACATCCTCTATTAAACCAGGACAATGCCGACTATGGAGCACTACACATCATCAATCATGAGACGCCTTACTAGGGCAGGCCTGAAGAGGGGCCCTAGTCTCGTGGAACGGGTTCAAAGCGGGCCTGGAAGAAACGGAGGTATCTGGGTTCATAAACCATCTTCAAGCCACGTGCCTCCCCGCGGATATCGTATATGGCTTTCACTGATTCAGCCGCAACGTCCATGTGCGCCTGGGTGTATACCCGACGGGGTATCGCCAAGCGCGTGAGTTCCAGGCTGGGATAGCGATGGTCACCGGTCTCAGGATCTCTCCCGGCACTGACAGTGCCTCTTTCCATACCTCGAATGCCCGAATCGAGATATAATTCGGCAGCTAGTGTCTGAGATGGAAACTGGTTCTGAGGTATGTGAGGATAGAACCTCCTGGCATCCAGGAAGATTGCATGGCCTCCTATTGGCTTTACAATCGGTATCTCCCAGTCGAGCAATAATGTACCTAGATAGCGAACCTGTTCAACACGAGCCCGGACATGGGCATCGTCTACCGCTTCGGTGATCCCGATGGCTAATGCTTCCATGTCACGTCCCGCCATACCACCATATGTATGCAATCCTTCGTAGACCACAACTATATTGCGCAGCTCGTCAAACAAATTACTGTCGTTGACTGCTAGCCAGCCACCGATGTTGACCAGGTGGTCTTTCTTGGCACTCATCCAGGCGCCGTCAGTTAAGCTACAAAACTCCTTGAGAATGGTGGCGACACACTTGTCTCCGAATCCCTCTTCACGCTCCTGGATGAAGAAAGCGTTCTCAACCATCCGGGTGGCATCAAGGTAAATGGAAATGCCGTAACGGTCGCACAGGGCACGCAGTGCTCGCGCGTTGGCCATACTCACCGGCTGACCGCCCGCCATGTTTACGGTTCCAGCCAAACTAACATAGGGGATCTTGTCAACGCCTACGCGCTTGATTAACGCCTCCAGCTTGTCCAGGCTTACATTGCCCTTGAAAGGGTGCTCGTTGGCAGGGTCATGCGCCTCGTCGATGATGACGTCTACGAAGGTGCCGCCCGCTAATTCCTGGTGCAAACGCGTCGTGGTGAAGTACATGTTGGCGGGCACATAATGGCCGGGCCTTATTAGCGTGCGGCTGAGGAGGTGCTCAGCGCCGCGGCCTTGATGGGTGGGCACCATATACCGGTAACCATAGTAATCCCGGACCGCTTCCTCCAGATGATAGAAATTCCGGCTCCCGGCGTAAGCCTCATCGCCCAACATCATACCGGCCCACTGTCGGTCGCTCATAGCGCTTGTGCCGCTGTCAGTAAGCAGGTCGATATACACATCCTCTGAGCGCAGCAGGAAGGTGTTATAACCGGCTTCTCCCAGATGCTTGCACCGCTCATCCTTGCCGGTCATCTTGATGGGCTCTACCATCTTGATTTTCCAGGGTTCTGCCCAGGAACGGCGACCGAATTGCCT
>SOHS01000001.1 GCA_004377135.1 Dehalococcoidia bacterium
AACCTTAGCGTTGATAGAGGCGAAGTGTTTGCTTTAATCGGGCCCACCGGGGCGGGCAAAACAACGCTTTTACGTATTATAGACCTGCTAGAAGTTCCTAGTGCGGGGGAAATCTATTTTGATGGCAAATGCATCCCCTGGTCGGGGAAACAAAGATTGGAGATACGTCGTCGGATGTCATTTATACACCAGAAACCTCAGGTATTTAATTTGAGTGTCTATGACAACGTTGCTTGTGGCTTAGGATGGAGGGGGGAGGAAAGGGACAGGATTGCCGGGAAAGTTGACCATATTCTGGAAATGGTTGGGTTAAAAGGCTATAAGAATAGAAACGCCCGGACACTTTCTGGTGGGGAGGCACAGAGAGTGGCTTTAGCCAGGTCTCTGGTGCTCGAACCTGAGGTGTTGTTATTGGACGAGCCGACAGCTAACCTTGACCCTGTTTCCACAACGAAGATTGAGCAGTTAATTTCATATGTTGCCAGGCAACGTAACACTACCATGATAATGGCAACGCATGATATGTCTCAAGGGCAGCAACTTGCTGACAGGATAGGGGTGCTCCTTGATGGCAGACTTGTCCAAACAGGCAATGCCACCGACATATTCCGTTCACCTCAAAACGAAGAGGTGGCTCATTTTGTCGGTATGGAGAACATCATAGAAGGCGTAATAATTGCAAACAACGAAGGTATAGCCACGGTAAATATCGGTGGCACTGCCCTACAGGCAGTTTCTAACTACCCCGCGGGAAAGAAAGTATATGCTTGCGTCAGGCCTGAAGATATCACTTTAGCCTTATCCAGCACCCAGAGTTCGGCGAGGAATTCCTTTCAGGCCAAGGTTACCCAAGTAACCTTTCTTGGACCGCTTAGCCGGGTGGAAATAAATTGTGGCTTTCGTCTCGTAGCCTTAGTCACCAAAATATCAGCAGAAGAATTGAATTTGCAGGTGGGCAGGGAAGTCTATGCTACCTTCAAAGCTACTGGGGTGCATATTATGGAAAGGGAAATTAGCCAATGACTGGAATTCTTGATTCTTTCGGACGGAGCATAAATTACCTCAGGATTTCAGTTACTGACCGTTGCAACCTGCGCTGCCTCTATTGCATGCCACCCGAAGGTGTCCCGCAAATGCCCCATAGCGAGATTCTCTCCTACGAGGAGATTCGGACTGTTGTCCGAGCAGCGGCAGAGCTGGGCATCAACAGGATAAGACTCACTGGTGGCGAGCCTCTGGTTAGAGCTGAGTTGCCCAAGCTCATTAAGATGCTCTCTCAAATGGAAGGAATTGAAGAGCTATCTTTGACGACAAATGGGACGGTTCTTAAGAAATATGCTCTGGAACTTAAGCAAGCAGGCTTGTCCAGAGTTAACGTTAGCCTGGACACACTTAAACCCGATAAATTTCGATACATAACCCGTCTTGGAGAATTGAAAACTGTTCTTGAAGACATCGAGGCAGCAAAGGAGGCTGGCTTCGAACCGGTCAAGATAAACACGGTAGTCATGCGGGGCATGAACGATGATGAGATACTGGATTTTGCCAAGATGACCTATAAAGAAGAATGTCATGTCCGATTTATCGAGCTTATGCCCTTCAAGGGTGCAGCGGAGTTTGTACCTTCCATTGAATTGCGACAGCATATTAGTCTGCTTGGCAAGCTTGAACCCTGTGAGTCCATAACTGGCAACGGACCTGCTACGTACTATCGCTTGGCTGGAGCCAAGGGCGCCATAGGCTTCATCAGTCCCCTCACCGAGACCTCCTTTTGCTCTAGGTGTAACCGCATGCGACTTACTCCAGATGGCAAGCTACGCCCTTGCCTTCTGGGAGAAGATGAGGTTGACTTGAAAACGCCGCTACGCAATAATGCCTCGATGGAGGAGCTAAAAAGCCTGATTCTAAAGGCAGTTGCTTCCAAGCCGGAACATCATCATTTGGAGGGAGGTAATATCAGGGTGGTGAATCGAAAAATGTCACAGATTGGAGGTTAAAATGGAGTTAGGGCCAATTCACATGATAGATGTTACCCAGAAAAAAGAAACAGAACGCCAGGCAGTAGCCAAAGGCAAGGTACAGATGAAGCCCGCTACCTTAGGACTTATCCGTAAAGGAGAACTAGAAAAAGGAGACGTCTTAGCCGTAGCAAAAACGGCTGGAATCATGGCCGCGAAAGAGACTCACCGTCTTATACCTCTGTGTCACCCTCTCGACCTCACTCACATCGCAGTTGAATTTCATATGCCTGAAAACGGCAATTCTATTGAGATTACTGCCAGCGCTAAGGGGATAGGGAAAACAGGATTTGAAATGGAGGCGCTAGTAGCCGTATCTGTAAGTGCTTTGACCATATACGATATGTGCAAAGCAGTAGACAGAAGCATGACCATTGGAGAGATTCGCCTGATAAGGAAGAGCGGAGGCAAGAGCGGACTTTATCTAGCCGACTAACTCCTCCAGCACCATCTTAACCATTTCGGGAATTGCCTGCTCCACCGCGGGCGTACATTTCTCGCTAAAGGTAGTAATGTCTTTTGCCTCCACAGCGAATATAGTGATTTTTTGGGGCATTGCTAAGTCAAGCATCTTTCCTAATTCCAGAGCAGTAACCAGGTTTATTTGATGAGGTGAGGTAAAGTGTTTGGTGACGGAGAAATCTTCAGGCCCCATACGATATATCTGGCCGGCTTGCCCTTTTTCAGTTTGAACGGCATCAATGATAATAACTTTATCATAACCTACAATAGAATCTAAAAGGCTAAGGCCAGCTGCACTTGTTTCAGATACAGTTATTTGGGGGTCATTGAGCTTTTCCCCTACGTCTTGTGCCACCCTAATCCCCGCTCCGTCATCAGATAAAATAGGATTTCCCAGCCCCAAAACCAGGGTTTTCATTTCGATTTGCGAAAACTTGCTACGAGATGCCCTGACTCAGTTTCTTAAGCTCGTTGCCCTGGGCATCATAAATGGTCACTTCCAGGGGTAGCTGGCCGGGCAAAGCGTGTGTAGCACAAGACATACAGGGGTCATAGGGTCGCCATGACATTTCAATATGGTTAAGCAATCCCTCAGTTATCTCTATTCCCGGCTTTATCAAGTCTTCAGCTGCTTTCTTAATTGACATGAATAATGGAGCATGGTTATTGGTAGTACCTACAATCAGGTTACACTTCTTTATAACCCCTCTCTCATCAGTAATGTAGTGATGGGTAAGAGTGCCTCTCGGTGCCTCCACGATGGCTACTCCTTCATCAGGCGTCGCCGTCGGTATGTTGCGAATATCTGTGCTGGTTATTTCAGGGTCTTTACTAAGCTCCACCATTCTTTCAGCGGCGTAAAGAAGTTCGATAAGGCGTGCCCAGTGGGTGGCTAGAGTGTAGTGGGCTGGCTTACCGCCGAGAGTGGAATACATCTTTTCATATTCTTTCTGCGCCAGGGGAGTTGCCATGCCATCAGCGGCGTTTAGCCTCGATAGAGGTGTTGCTTTATAAACTCCACTATTTTTACCCTCAACAAAACCCTTCCAACCAACTTTCTTAAGATAGGGAAACTTGAGATATGTCCAGGGCTCGACATGTTCCGCCACATGCTCCAGATAGTCCCGAGGGGCATACTTGATAAACTCTTTGCCCTCAGGGTCAACCACACGAACTTTACCATCATAAAAGTTGACCTTGTTATTTTTATCAACCAGCCCCATGTAATAGGTCTTTTGAGTAAAGGTATCACTCAGAATTAGGTTCAGGTAATCCTTATTCTTGAGAACAACGTCGTCGAAGACTTTGAGCGATAATTTAGCGAACTCCACCGACGATTTGGCTATCTCTTCTATCTTTGCTCTTTCCTCTTCATTTATGGCTTTGCTTACACCGCCGGGCAATCCGAAGCAGGGGTGTATTGGACGCCCACCAATTGTTTGAATAACCCAGTGATTTTGTTTACGGGTATTGATTACAGCACCACCTAGTTCCAATCCTACCTTGGCGATTACTCCAAGGATATTGCGCTCTGCGGGAGGAGCATCCGGCCCCATAACAAAATCGGGGGCAGCAAGGATATAAAAGTGTGTGGTATGGTCAGTTACGTAGAAAGAGCTATAAAGGAGCTCACGCAGCTTTTTGGCAGTGCTGGTTGGTTCAACGTGAAACAGGTCGTCTAAGGCTTTGGTTGCTGCCATGTGGTGGGCTTCAGGGCAAACGCCGCAGATACGCTGAGTTATCTGGGGCATATCCTCAGCCGGGCGGCCCTCGCAAAATTTCTCAAATCCCCTGAGTTCAGGAATCTGGAGATAGGTATTGGCTACACTGCCATCCTCGTTGAGAAAGATGGTAATTTTGCCATGACCTTCAAGGCGGGTAATGGGATCAATCGTTATTCTCTTCATTTTATCCTTGCCCTCCTGAGTAGTGAATCTGGCAGACTGTAACGGTAGAAAGTGCCTGCCGGGTCAGGAATATCATCAATTATCCTCTGAATCTCCTCAGGGTCATTGGAGTCAATGATAGACGAGAGAGCACTCAAAAAGTGAGCTCCCTGGTCGACTACCCCCTCCACCGGCCCGTAGCAGCCGGTACAAGGCATGTTAGCCTGAGGGCAGAGAGCTTCACAGCCGCCCCGAGTAGCTATGCCATAGCACAAAAATCCCTGCTCCAGCAGACATTTTTCCGGGTCAGGGATTATTTCGTAAGGCCTATAGAACTTCTTGACCTTCTTTTCTTCTCTAGTACGAGGACATTCTTCGCAAAGAGCCTTCACCGAGTGACTTATGACAGTGCCTTTCGGTGGTAACTTACCTTCAATCAAAGCTTCAAGGGCAAGCCAGGTAGTCCTCTCTTCGGGGGGACAACCAGGGATGAAATAATCCACGTCCACGGTTTGGGCCAGAGTCTTAACCGTATCATAGAGCTCAGGAAGCTCAAGCTCACCCTCAGGCACCTTGACTTTCGTCTGAGGGAAAATCTTCTCAGGATTATCAGTTGACGGCGTTTCGATGTAGGCGCGGTCGAATATCATTTGCCGGTTATAAAAGTTAGCCAGCCCTGGTATACAGCCTTCATAAGCACAAGAGCCATAAGCAATCATTATCTTGGATTTGGCTCGTAAGAGTTTGGCCATGTGCTCATTCTCTTCATTCCGAATAGCTCCGTTGAAAAGACAGACATCTACACTCTTATCCGCCATATTCTCTACATCGGCATACTTGAAATCCATGCCTACCGGCCAGAACACGATGTCGGCAACCTCAGCTAGCTTCAAAATTTTGTCGCCTATTGCCAGAGTGGCAATTTCGCAACCGCCACAACTGGCCGCCCAGTAAAGGGCTATCTTAAGTTTAGCCATATTTTTCCTCCTCAGAATTTTATTTGAAAGGGCCTAATGAACTTGGCCCAAGGTTTTTTATGGTTTGAGTAAAATTGTTAGCTACCTCCGCAAATTTTGCTCCTTCAGATGCAGAAATCCACTCCAGCCGAACTCTTTCTTCCTCTATACCAAGCTGCTTCAGCATCTTCTTAAGCAGCGGAATGCGGCGTAATGTCTTGTAATTTCCTTCAAGATAGTGGCAATCGCCGGGATGGCAACCAAGAATTAACACGCCGTCAGCACCAATGCTGAGTGCCTTAAGGACAAAGAGGGGATTTACCCTGCCGCTACACATCACTCTAATTACCCTTATATTGGGAGAATACTGTATTCTGGAAGTGCCAGCAAGGTCGGCGCCAGCATACGAGCACCAGTTACAGCAAAAAGCTACTATTCTTGGCTCAAAGTTGTCCATCTATCTTCCCAAATTAAACAAAAAGGGTAATTCCAATTCACCCTTACTTGCCAGCTCAATAACACGGATAACTAACACTATTATACTAATTTTTACAAATGACTACAATAAATAATCTATATGATACACTATTCGACACTACCCCCTCAAATACTCATCTATATCCCTTGCTGCGCGGCGGGCAGCGCCCATAGCGCTTATTACCGTAGCGGCACCGGTAACTATATCCCCACCAGCCCAGACTCTGTCCTTCATCGTCTTGCCGATAGTCTCATCAGCCACTACCGTACCCCACTTGGTTGTCTTCAAATCAGAAGTAGTTTGAGCAATAAGGGGATTGGGACGTGTGCCCAAGGCAGCTACCACCATATCCACGTCCAGGATAAACTCACTTCCCTCTTTGGCAATGGGGCGCCGCCGACCGCTCTCATCAGGCTCACCCAGCCCCATCTCGTAACACTCTATACCGACTACCCAGCCCGACTCATTGCCGATATACCTCTTTGGATTGGTCAGCAGCTTGAACTGGATTCCCTCCTCCTTGGCATTCTCAACTTCCTCACGGCGGGCAGGCATCTCTACCTCTGAGCGACGGTAGATAATATAAACCTCGTCAGCATCAAGCCGGAGAGCACACCGGGCTGAGTCCATAGCCACATTACCACCACCAATCACTGCCACCCTTCTGCCCACAAACACCGGCGTATCATATTCAGGAAACTGGTACGCCTTCATTAGATTAACCCGGGTCAGGAACTCATTCGCTGAATAGATGCCATTTAAGTTCTCGCCGGGAATGTCCATAAACATGGGTGCTCCGGCACCAGTACCCAGGAAAAGAGCATGGTAGCCGCTCTCCAGCAATTCATCCAGCGTCACCACCTTTCCCACTACCGAATCCAGTTCAATCTTCACCCCTAGGGAAGCGACGTAGGCAACCTCAGCCTGCACAATTTCTTTGGGTAGCCTGAACTCGGGGATGCCATACATCAGCACCCCGCCAGCCACATGCAATGCCTCAAAAAGAGTAACGCTATGGCCGAGCTTGGCTAAATCGGCAACGGCAACCAGTCCGGCTGGTCCTGAGCCGACCACCGCCACCTGTTTACCAGTTGGTCTTGGCGGCTCTGCCCTGGGGTTCAGCGCCCCCATATTAGTCCGCTCCCAGTCAGCCACGTAACGCTCCAGGCGTCCGATGGCAATAGGCGCTCCTTTCTTAGCTAGCGAGCATGCTTGTTCACACTGTGTCTCTTGCGGGCAGACCCGCCCGCAGATGCCGGGCAGGCTGTTCTTATCCTTGAGTATCCTTACTGCTTCGGGCATATTATCATCAAGGACAGCCTTGATAAAACCGGCGATATCTATCTCCACCGGGCAGCCATCAGTACAGGGATGCTTGGGACACTGGATACAACGGCTTGCCTCGGCTTTAGCCTGCTCGGCGCTGTAACCCAAGGCAACCTCGTTAAAGTTTTTACCCCGCGTCTTGGGGTCCTGCTTTGTCATTGGCTCTCTGTTGAGATTCAGCTTAGGCATGCTATGTTGCTCAGACCTTCATTCAAGAATGCTTGCCCATTCGAGCTTGCCACTGCTCTAAAGAGCATTTTTCTTCATCAAGATAAATACGCAGCCGGGCTGAGAGCAAGTCCCAGTCTACCTGATGCCCGTCAAACTCAGGTCCGTCCACGCAGCTAAACTTGGTTACGCCACCAACGGATACCCGGCAGCAGCCACACATCCCGGTGCCATCAACCATTATTGGATTCAGGCTAACAATAGTCTTCACCCCGAAAGGCTGGGTGGTTAGGGCACAGAACTTCATCATGATGCTCGGGCCAATGGCAATGACTCGGTCAACCTTCTCCCCACTCTCAAGCAGCTCCTTCAGTGGCTCGGTTACTACCCCTTTGCGACCATACGTACCATCATCAGTAGTAACTATTAGCCGGTGGCTGATGCTGCGCAGCTTATCTTCCCAGAAGAGCAAGTCCTTGCTCCGTGCCCCCAAAATGAAGATAATCTCGTTTCCTTTCTTCTTCAACGCCTTGGCAATAGGCGCTATTGGCGCAGCACCTACTCCTCCCGCCACACAGACTACAGTACCAAATTTGTCAATATGCGATGGTACACCAAGGGGACCAACAAAGTCAGCAATGCAGTCACCGGCTTTCAGCAGTGCCAACCTAAAGGTTGTCGCTCCTACTTCCATAAACACCACGGTAACGCTGCCTTCCTTCGCATCCCAGTCGGCAAGCGTCAGAGGAATACGCTCACCCTTTTCGTCAATCCTGATGACGACGAACTGCCCTGCCAGCGCTTTTCTAGCAATTGCTGCTGCCTCGATTTTGAACAGATGAATTTTCGTAGCTAAAGTTTCTCTATAAGTAATTCGAAACATTGCTGATCTCCATCTCAATCTATTTAGCTAAATAAAGCTTCTACCTGAGCTATAATTTGCTCATCGGTAAAGTGGTGCATGGAAATAGCTCCTGAGGGACAGGCAGCACCGCAGGTGCCACAACCCTTGCATACCGCTTCATTGATATGGGAGACCCTCTTATTATCTCTAGGCTGAAGCTCAATAGCCTGAAAAGAACACAAAAGCTCGCAAATCCCACAGCCTGAGCATTCATCCTCATTGACCACTGCATTTATTGCTTCAGCCTTGACATATCCCATTCTCAGGGGACCGGCTGCTTTTGCAGCAGCAGCATAGGCTTGAGAAACTCCTTCAGTTACATCTGTAGGCCAGCGTGCTGAGCCACAGATATAAATTCCGTCCATGGCAAACTCTACAGGGCGGAGCTTCAAGTGTGCTTCCAAAAGGAAACCAAACTCATCTAAGGATACTTTGAGCATTTTGGAGATATTCTGGTTATCCTCAGCAGGAATAAGCGGAGTAGTTAGAACAAGCATATCACAGGGAAGTTCTATTTCCTTTCTCCATAATTCATGGTAAACCTTTATATTTTCAACCTTTTCATCTCCGATAATTTCGGGAGGCCTTTCTAAGCTATATCTAATGAATCTAACCCCTAGCTCCATGGCTTTTCGATAATAGGTCTCAAAGTCTACACCATAAGTCATGAGGTCTCGGTGCAATATCCAGACCTTTGCCTTTGGATTTGATTCCTTGATAAGGAAGGCGTTCTTAATTGCCGTCATGCAGCAGATTCTGCTGCAATAAGTTCTCTCAGGAACCCGAGCTCCCACACAATTGATCATTATAACATTCTGACCCAAGGATTTCCCTTTCTTCATTCGCTCCTCTAGTTCCAGCTGAGTCAGTACATTGTTCATCTTCCCATAGCCATATTGACCCGTCGGTTTTAGCGGCTCAGCCCCGACAGCTACTATAATGGTACCTACAGTGAATTGTTCTGCTTTGCCCTTCCCATCCAGATTAATATTGAAGTTACCTATAAATCCAGTCACTTGGCTTACTCTGGATGAGAGATGAGTCTTGATCTTGGGATGGCTTTTGATCTGTTCAACAAGTGGTTTGATTAACTTCACTGCTTCCTGATTTATAGGGAAAAGTTTATTAATACTGCGGAGAGTTCCACCAAGTTCTGGTTCCTTCTCCACCAAATGTATATTAAAACCTTGATTGGCCAAGTTTAAGGCTGCTTCCATTCCAACAATTCCTCCACCAATCACCAATGCCGAAGGATCCACCTCCATTTCAATCTCCTCCAACGGCTGCAGCAACCTGGCTTTGGCCACTCCCATCCTTATCAGGTCTTTAGCCTTTTCCGTAGCCTTCTGGGGCTCACGCATATGCACCCAGGAGCATTGGTCTCTTATGTTAACAAACTCGAAAAGATATTTGTTTAAGCCCACTTCTTCACAAGCAGCTCGGAAGAGCGGCTCATGGGTTCTAGGAGTACAGGAAGCTACCAGGACCCGATTTAAATTGTATTCCTTTGTCCCTCTCTTAATTGCCGAAATCCCTTCCTCAGAGCAGGTGAACAAATTGCGCTCAGCATGCACTACATTTGGTAGCTGCTTGGCATATTCCACAAGGTCCGGGACGTTGACATATGCCCCAATATTTATACCACAATGACAGATAAAAACTCCAATACGAGGATGAGAAAGATCTTTTTCTTCCATGGCCCTTACTTGCCTCCTGCTATAGCTTCAGCAGTTCTGCCTGCTGCCCCTGAGGCTTGGGTTACAGAATCCGGGATATCTCGAGGACTATGGACATAGCCACAGGCAAAAATGCCTGGCCTTGTAGTATCCAGTGGCTGCAGCAATTTATCTGGAGCTTTTACAAAGCCATCTTCATCCAATTCTATACCTAGTATGTCCGCCAATTCCTTAGTGATTTGAGGGACCATGGCTTGGGCAAGGACCACCAGTTCTGCCTCAAAGCTCTTTACTTCTCCGGTGATGGTTTCTTCATACCAAATAATAGGGTTATCATTCTCGGGGTTAACTTCAATCCTGCCGGGACGCCCTCTGATACAAGTCACATTGTATTCATTTTTAGCCCGGGCAATGTATTCTTGGAACCTTTTACCCACGGCTCTCATATCCATGTAGAAAATGGTGGATTTTGTCCCTGGATGATGCTCGAAAGCCAGCATTGCCTCCTTGGTGGCGTGCATGCAGCAGACACTAGAGCAATAAGCTTTATTCCTGAAATCTCGAGAGCCGACACATTGGATAAAAGCTACATTCTCAGGTATCCTGCCATCCGAAGAACGCCTAAGTTCTCCCATAGTAGGTCCAGAGGCAGCAGTCAGCCTCTCAAATTCCATGGCAGTAATCACGTTCTTTATTCTCTTATATCCGTATTCTGTTAGTGATGCAATATCGTATAAGCCGAGCCCTGAAGCGATGATTATCGCTCCTACATTCAATTCAACGCTTTCATCATGCATCGTATAGACTATGGCGTTAGCCTCACAAACCTTCTCGCATCCCCGACACTCGGAGCAGACTGCGCAATTCAAACAACGCTTGGCCTCCTCGACTGCCATTTCTTCGTCAAAGCCAAGCTCAACTTCACCAAACCGTTTTCGTTTTCCCAGTTCAAGAGTTGGCATGGAGTGTCTTGCTTTCGGTCTTACCCCAGCCTTTGATACCTCTTCTACCCTTGTGACTGTATCTGGTCTTCCCTTTTTCATGTCTATTCCTCTGAGGTAGCAGTCAATAGAAATTGCTGCCTCCTTACCAGCAGTTATGGCAGCAATGACATCAGCGGGACCAGAAACCACGTCACCGCCAGCAAAAACCCCTTCAATGTTCGTACACAGTGTAATGGGGTCTACCTTGATAGTTTGGCTGGGGCTTTTCTCTATTTCTTTGAAAACCACCTTCGCTGGTCTCTGCCCAGTGGCAACTATTATTGTATCTGCTTCTATAGTGGCGGCTGTACCTTCAGCAAATCTTGGAGCGAATCTGCCTTGCTCATCACGAACGGAAGTACAGACTCTAGTTTCTAAGCCTGCGACCTTACCATTCTCGGTTAGAATCCTCTTTGGACCTAAGGAAGTATGGATAATTAATCCTTCTTCCTCAGCCTCTTTAATCTCTGAATCTTGGGCGAGCATCCTATCTTTGGAAGTAAGATCCCGCGATTCGAGACAGACTAGATGAACTTCTTTACTGCCGAGGCGCAAAGCCACCCTAGCACAGTCAATAGCCACACTCCCACCACCAATAACCGCTACTTGATTACCTAGCTCAATCTTTACGCCTGAATTCGCCCGCCTCAAGAAGTCAAGGGCATAAATCACACCTTTAGTTTCTTCATTGGGGATACCAAGTTTCATGCTTTCTTGGCAACCAACGCCCAAGAATATTGCTTTATATCCCTGGTTGAAGACCTCGCCAAGGTCTTTCACTGGCGTATTCACCTTGATCTCCACCCCCAGTTCCTGTATATAGCTTACGTCGGCATCCACTATTTCCTTGGGCAATCTATATTCAGGGATGCCATACCTTAGAAGGCCGCCTGCCTGAGGCAGAGCCTCGAACACAGTAACTGCATAGCCTTCCCTGATTAAGTCATAGGCGCAGGCGAGCCCCGCAGGACCAGAGCCAATAATAGCTACCTTGCCTTCTTTTGTCTTTTCGACTGGGACAGCATTTTCTCGCCCCACCCGTAGCTCGTAATCGGCGGCGAAGCGCTTTAGGCTTCGAATAGCAACAGGTTCGTCAAACTGCCCCCGCTCGCAGTCCTTCTCACAAGGGTGGGTGCACACCCTTCCACAAACTCCGGCAAAGGGCATAGTCCTGCGGATCACCTCTAGAGCCTCCTTGAACTTGCCTTGGGAAATAAGAGCGACGTAGCCCTGGGCATTGACCCCGGCGGGACAGACAAATCGGCATGGTGGATAACCACGCTTATCTATAGTATATTTATTGGGAATTGCCTGGGGGAAAGGAATATAGATAGCCTTTCGCCTCCCCAGGTTCTCATCAAATTCGCTATTTAATTCGACGGGACAAACCTTCGCACACTCACTGCAGCCTGTGCACTTGCTCCAATCAACAAAAGACGCCTTCTTCTTTACCTTAACCTTGAACTTCCCTATTCCTCCCGAGACTTTTTCCACTTCGGAATAAGTTAGGAGCTCTATATTGGGGTGGGAATTGGCCTCAATCATCTTGGGGGCAAGGATACACATGGCACAATCATTAGTGGGGAAGGTCTTATCCAGTTGTGCCATTCTTCCCCCGATGCTGGGCGACTTTTCCACTAAATATACCTTAAAACCCATATTGGCCAGGTCAAGTGAAGCCTGAATTCCGGCTATGCCTCCACCGATAACTAGAACGGAATTATTCACTACTTTTGCCTCCTAGAGCGTCAGTTACCAGGGTCGCGATATCCATGACTTTCATTTCTATATCAGAGCCTTTCTGGGCACTTTTATCCACCATAGCGCACTTGAAATGGATCTGACATTTGGGACAAGAGGTAACCAGCACCTCAGCACCAGTAGCCTTGGCTTCAAGTAGTCGCTCCACTCGTATATCCTTGGAATAAGAGTTGCAATTAGTCCAGGCGCTGGTGCCACAACATATGCTTTCATCGCCACTATGCTCCATCTCAGTTAGCTCTATCCCCGGGATAGCCTTTATTATTTCCCTCGGTGGTTCATAAATCCCCAGGTGCCTTCCTAGACGGCAGGGGTCTTGATAAGTTACCCGTTTAACCTCGGGATTGCTTAGCTTCGCTCTCAGTGACAGAGTGGCGAGATTCTGAGCTAAAAGCTCGGTGATATGCATTAGCTCACAATCAAGCTCTACATACTGGGGATAGTCAATCTTGAACGTCCGGTAGCCCTCAGGGCAGGAAAAAACTATCTTTCTGGCACCCGATTCCTTTATCATTTGAGCATTGAGCTGAGCCAGTTTCTTGAACGTCTCCACATCCCCGGTCCATAAGAGGTCATGTCCACAGCATCTCTCATTAGGAAGTACCATGGGCTCTATCCCTAAAGCGTTGAGTATTTTGATACTATTTCTGGCAATATTCACCGGGCTGACCTCAATATCCTCAAAAACTGGCTGGAAATATGGAGCGCAGCCCACAAAATACAATACCTCGCTCTTCTCCGAGGTGCGGCAGCCATCGAGCCAGTCCAGCCGTCTTTGTCTGATATCAGAACGAGACATGAGTTTCATTAAGGAATGAAGGGTTCCTGAGTGCGCACAATCGCCATGCTCGCCCTCGCCAGAAGCTAGATTCCTCACCTTTTGCGTAAACACAGGATAATCAACGTCTGACGGACAGAGCTTCGAGCAAGCGTAGCAGGCAAGACAGGAAAATAGCTCTCGGTCGTGAATTAACTCATCTCTATAGCCCATCAAGGCTCTTTCTAACATTAGCCTTGGGGAGAAATTGGAATTATATCTTGAAACTGGACAAACGGCTGTACACTTGCCGCATTCCAGACAGTAGTAGGTCTTTGTTTCCTTGATAATATCTTCGAGATTCACACCTTAACCTCTTCCCGGAGAGGTGAAGGATCTAATTTCTTAAGCTGTTTGACCATCTCCTCGATTAATTCAGCAAATATTGGCGCCTCAGCGGCGGTAGAAGCCTGCGCTACGGTATCAGGAATATCTTTAGGGCTCTCGCAGCAACCAGCGATGAAAACTCTATCTGTAGCTGTAGCTACTGTGTCAAGTTTCACATGCCTTTCCATAACGAAGCCATCCGCTCGGCGGTCATTGGTGAATAGCTTGACAAAATCCTCAGCATCAGAGCGAGGCTCCAGGGCCGGGCACGAAATTACCATATGTACGGGAACTCGGGCTATCCCGCCCAGAAGCCTGTCCTCAGCGATTACAGTCAATTTCCCGAGCTTTAGTGAATCTCAACCTGGGGCTCACAGCTCGATTAGCATTCTGCACCACCCTGTAACACATAACTGTATTTTCGTCACAAAGACTCTGGAATTCGTTGGTATCAATAGCGATAACTTTGGCTTTTTCCACCACAACCAGCCACTCAGCAGAGAGCCACTCGAAGTTTAACCATGTTTCTCCTCGTCAGAGTCTTTCGTAAAAGAACCTAAGGCTCTAACTTTTTCCGTCATATCATCGACTATTGAGACAAAACGGTCGCCTTCAGAAGCCGAAACCCAATCGAGGCGTACTCGATCAGCTTCAATTCCTAGCTGAGATAGCATCTTCTCCAGCAATGCCATACGGCGTATTGTCTTATAATTCCCCTCTGCATAGTGACAATCACCGGGATGGCAGCCTAAGACCAAAACACCATCGGCCCCTAGTTGAAAGGCTTTAAAAATAAAGGCCGGCTCTACTCGGCCACTGCACATTACCCTGATAATTCGGACATTGGGAGCGCATTTCATCCTAGCTGTGCCCGCCAGGTCAGCGCCCCGGTAAGAGCACCAATTGCAGAGAAAGCCAACAATTTTAGGTTCGAAACTCATACCAATACCCCCTCAATTTCTGCTGTAATTTCTTCTGTGGTGAACTGTTTATGGGTAATTGCTACGCTAGGACAAGCGGCGACACAGGTGCCGCAGCCCTTACATAGAGCCTCGTTAATTCGGGATACCTTCTCATCCTCGATGTAAGAAATAGCACTGTAAGGGCAGAGAAGATTACAGATCCGGCAGCCGGAGCACTTTTCTTCGTCAATAACAGCGGTAGCTGCCTCAAGCTCTACCCTCCCCTTGCTAATCAAGGCTAAAACCCGTGTAGCAGCCGCTGACGCCTGGGCTACGGTATCAGGTATATCTTTAGGACCCTGGCAGCAGCCAGCGATATAAACACCGTCGGTCATGGTTGCCACCGGGTCGAGTTTAGGATGTCTCTCCAAGAAGAAGCCATCGGCACTCTTGGTAATACCGAACAGCTTCGCCACTTCCGCAGCATCTGCCCTCGGCTCTAATGCCGTAGCCAAGATTACCATGTCCACGGGGACGCGTATAATCTTGGACAATAAAGTGTCTTCACCACAGACGATAAGCTTTCCATCCTCATCTTCATTGATTGCCCTATCAGTAACCTCAGCTACCTTTCCTCGTACAAAGTTAACTCCCTCTTCAGAGAGCCGCTTATAGAATTCCTCATACGCCTTGCCGAAACAGCGCATATCTATATACATCTGGTAAACTTCAGCATCTGTTCTTTCCTTTATAAGGTGGGAATACTTGAGCGCATACATGCAACA
>SOHS01000169.1 GCA_004377135.1 Dehalococcoidia bacterium
GCCAGCCCCAGCCGATGGGTAATCATCTCCCGCACACGTATCTTGCCAGCCTGTATCAGTTCCAGCGCTGCGGCATAATCCCCGGGGCTGCCACCATAGGAGCTGGTGAGCGTTATCTCATTGCGCCAGAACAGGTCGTTCACCGATATCGGAATGCTAACGCCCGGCTCTGTGGGAGCAAAGAAGAGAACAGTGCCTCCCCGCTCCACCGATTCCAATGCCTGAGCTATAGCTGACGCCGCCCCGCTGCATATTACGACAAGGTCGGCAAGACGACCACCGGCTGCCCGACGTAGATAGGCCGGGGGATATTCTTTAGCGTGAATGGCAACATCGGCTCCGAACTTTCGCGCTGCCTCCAGGCGATAATCAACGATGTCCGTCGCCATAATGTAACAGGCACCTGAAGCCCGGGCCAGTTGTATATGGAGCAGCCCGGCAACGCCGCTGCCGACAACGAGCACACTTTGCCCCGGCTGCAGATGGGCTAATCTTTGCCCTCGCAGGACGCAAGCCAGCGGCTCAATAAAGGTCGCCTCTTCAAAAGATACTCCGTCAGGTAAGGGAAATATACCCTGGTCGACATTGATGCGCGGCAGCCGCACATATTCAGCAAAGCCACCGGGGTCGAAGTTCGTCCGACGCAGGGTATCGCAAACGGTGTGGTGTCCGCTGAGACAGTAATGGCATGTGTTACAGGGAACGTGATGGGCGGCACAAATCCGGTCACCTTCTTTGTACTTCTCTACCCCCTCCCCGACCTCAGCAACCACTCCGGCGACTTCATGACCCAGAACCAAAGGCGCTTTGTGCCGGCGATACCATTCCAGCAAATCGGTGCCACAGATGCCGCTGGCCTCCACCCGCATCAGTACCTCGCCGGGGCCAATCTGCGGCACGGGCATCTCCTCCAGCCGCACATCCCGGTTACTATAATACATAGCTACGCGCATGGCATTTTCCCCAGCAGACCAAACGTTTTGAAATTTGTAAATTAGAACTTGTTTAGTATTTGGTGCTCAGAATTTATGATTTCCTCAATAACGGATCATACCTACCTGCGGACACAGTGGCTACGCCTTCCTGCCCTTTACGCTGTCGTATAGTTCCTGGGCCTGTTCAGGAGTAGCGTTCTCATGGATAATGGCACGGATGGCTCTTATCATGGCTACGGGGTGCTCATCTTGCCAGATGTTTCTTCCCAGATTCACACCGATGGCCCCTTTCTGGATGCCATCACAAACAAATTGAAGTACTTCGTATCCTGTAGGCACTTTGGGCCCACCGGCAATGACTATGGGAACGGGGCAGCCCTTTGTAACCTTCTCGAATTTTTCACAGTAATAGGTCTTTACTACTCGCGCGCCCAGCTCAGCAGCGATACGGCTGGACAGAGCAAGATAGCGAGCGTCACGCTTCTCCAGTTCTCTGCCCACAGCGGTAACTGCCATTACCGGGATGCCATACCTTTCCCCTTCATCAACAAGCCTGGCCAGATTGAGCAAAGAATCGTGTTCATAATCGGTCCCTACGAAGATGGAGATGCCCACGGCACAGGCATTGAGTCGGATGGCTTCCTCCATAGAGGTGATTATCCCTTCGTGAGCCAGGTCCTTGCCCTCTATGCTGGCGCCGCCGGATACTCTGAGGATAATTGGTTTCGCCTTACCAGGGTCTATCGATGACCTTAAAACTCCCCGGGTAATGAAAATGGCATCGGTATAGGGGAGAAGAGGTTCGAGTGTTTTACGCGGGTTCTCCAATTTTCTGACAGGACCCAAAAAATACCCGTGGTCCACAGGCAAAAACAAACAGTGCCCATCAGCTTGAATTAATTGCGCCAGACGGTTTTGCATCCCCCAGTCCATGATAATACGCCTCCTCTATATGAGACTTTTAAATATTATACCACAGGAATACAGCAAATCGGTCGCCTGTAGACAACCCACAAGGTTGCATGGTCTCCCCGGAATAGGCTATACTTAACTAAAGAGCTTTCTGGTAACGCTAGCGGAGTGGAACCACCCGTTCCCATCCCGAACACGGAAGTGAAACGCTCCAGCGCAGACGATACTTAAGGGGCAACCCTCCGGGAAAATATGTCGTTGCCAGGAAGCTCTTATTTTTTGCTGCTGAATTCAATTCTTTTGCCATTAGATGTCATTTTTCCCAGGATATTAAGTGTAGTACTATTTGTAAAAAGAGGGGGGTGAAGAAATGAATGCAGTACAAACTTTCAAGCTCACCAAGGAATTTGATAGCCTGGTAGCGGTAAACGGCATTGATCTGGAGATAAAGAAGGGCGAGCTTTTCTCCCTCCTCGGTCCTAACGGGGCAGGGAAAACTACCACCATCAGGATGTTGTGTTGCCTCTTAAAGCCAACCAGGGGGACTGCTTCCGTATTGGGCCATGATGTAGTTAGAGTACCATTTGCAGTCAAAAAGCTCATCGGGGTATCGCCACAAGATACCATCCTCTCCGAGCGCCTTAACTGCTGGGAAAACCTGGCGCTAATTGGCAAGGTCCACGGCCTGAGCTCTAACGAAGTAAAAGGACGTTCGGAGGAACTACTGGAGACGATGGGGCTTATGGATAGGGCTAAAGACCAGGTGCGGAAATTTTCCGGAGGGATGAAACGGAGGCTCAGCATCGCCATGGCCCTTGTTTCCGACCCTCAGGTCTTATTTCTGGATGAACCTACCTTAGGCCTCGACCCCCAGGCAAGAAGAAACATCTGGGAACATATGGCTGGACTTAAGGGAAAGAAGACCATTCTTCTCACTACCCATTATATGGAGGAAGCGGATTTCCTCTCCGAGCGAATAGGGATTATTGACGAAGGAAGGGTTGTAGCTCTGGGTACGCCTCAAGAGCTAAAGACAAATCTCATCGAGATGCGCAGCATGGTCGTCTCAACAGAAAACCTCACCGCTGAGGTGATAGCGGACTTGCAGAGCAAATACTCCAGGCTGGAGATGGCCAAGGGGAGGCTTAAGATTTACCACAAGGACTTAGACTTCAAAGGAATCGTGGACTACCTCCATTCTCGAGGAGTTACCGTTTATTCTGCTGCCTTAGAGCAGCCAACCCTGGAGGACGTCTTTATCCAGATAACGGGAAAGAAGCTCAGAGACTAGAAGGGGGTGAAGGAAATGAAATTCTGGGAAATCGGCAAAAGGAACCTGAAGGAGATTTATAGAAATCCCGTGCTTCTAGGCTTTCTCCTGGGAATGCCCGTTGCCTTTATGCTGGTATTTTGCGCCGCCGCTGGCGGGGGACAGGCCAGCCCTATTGCGATGAGCATAGTGGACGAAGACCATTCCCAAACCTCCTCTGCCTTTAGACAAATTCTTGGAAGCATAGAGGCTATCGAGTTGAACGAGCCGATATACAGTGAAGAATCTCAGGCCCAAGAGGACCTGGAGGACGGCAGAATATCATTATATTTATTTATTCCCTCAGGATTCGAGGAGGCAACGCAAGCCCAACAAACTGTCAACTTAGAGTTAGCCTACCAGGGAGCAGATCCGATGATAGGTCTACAAGTAAAACCTATAATAGAGGCTGTTGGCTCTGAATTCCTGGGAATGGCTCCCCCATTAAATGTTGAGATAAAAGGAACGGAAAGCAAAATAAAGAATATGGTTGTCAATTTCTATGCTCCCGGGATAGCTGTCTTCGGGCTCATGATTTTAATTTCCACAGCGGCGGAGATAATTGCCGGTGATAGGGAGAAGGGCTTTCTGGCTCGAATGTTCACTACCCCGGCAAGACCCTGGGATTTCATTCTGGGTTATTCCTTGCCCTTTATCCCGGTGCTCATCGTCTCCACGCTGATTTATCTTGGCGTGGGGATGGCGCTGGGATTGACCGTTGTCGGCAATCTGGGGCATGTCTTTCTTATTTTCTTTCTTATCGGGCTTTGCGCTATCGGGATAGGCATGATAGTGGGCAGCCTGGTCAAAAGCGAGTCTCAAGCGGGTGTTTCCTGGCTCTTCATCGTTCCCATAGCCATGATCTCCGGGGCCTGGTTCACAGTGGAGCGTATGCCTTCGGCTCTTAGAAGCGTTGCTGGAGCCCTTCCCTTCAGCCATGCCATAGACGCCTCTCGGGCTGTTCTCAACGGCTCCTCTTTCTCAGCTATCACACTCGATATTTACTGGCTTATTGGATGGGCAGTCGTCCTATTTGCTGTCGGGATTATATTATTCAGAAGGACAATGGTGAGTTAGA
>SOHS01000076.1 GCA_004377135.1 Dehalococcoidia bacterium
TGGTTTGAATATACCCTGGACTCAGCCAGGCTGGCTAAAGAAAATAATCTATACACTGTGTATGTGACCAATGGCTATGCCACGCCTGAGGCTCTGGATACCATAGGGCCCTGGCTTGATGCCTGGAGGGTGGATGTAAAGGGCTTCACCGACGGATTCTATCGCCAGCTAGCCAAGATTCCTCGGTGGCAGAGTATTCTGGATGTAGCCAGGCGAGCTAAAGAGAAATGGCATATGCATGTTGAGGTGGTCACCAATATTATTCCTGCGATGAACGACGACGAGGAACAGCTCAGGAACATTGCTACCTGGATTCGAGATAACCTGGGTGAGCTCACTCCCTGGCACGTAACTCGTTTCCATCCCCTGCACGGATTTACCCATCTGTCGGCTACCCCGATATCTACTTTGGAGAGGGCTTATCAGATTGGAAAAGAGGCAGGGCTGAAATTTGTCTATCTGGGCAATGTACCGGGGCACGAGTATGAAAACACCGTGTGTTATTCTTGTGGAAAGGCAGTCGTTCGTCGAATTGGCTATGATGCTCAGGTAGTTGGGCTGGATGGCTCGAGATGTAAATTCTGCGGGGCTGAGCTTAATTTCCGAACATAAGGGAGGTGCTTTATGGCAAGGGGACTTCATCCTGTGGTGGAACTGGCCAAGGAGACGGTGGAAAGATATATCAGGGAGGGTAAAACGCCCAAGCCGAAGAAATTGACTCCGGAAATGAAAGATCGGGCGGGGGTTTTTGTTTCTCTTCATAAGCATGGGCAGTTAAGAGGATGTATTGGCACCTTTGAGCCAAAGGAGAAGAATGTGGCTGAAGAAATCATTGCCAATGCTATTAGCTCATCTACCGGAGACCCTCGCTTTCCCCCGGTGACTATGTCTGAGCTTGATGACTTAGAATATAGCGTGGATATCCTTACCGAGCCTGAGCCAGTTACAGACATCAGCAAACTTGACCACAAGAAATATGGAATTATCGTAGAGAGTGATTGGAAAAAGGGACTTTTGCTGCCTGATTTGGAAGGTGTAGATAGTGTTGAAGAGCAAATTGCTATTTGTCGACTCAAGGCAGGAATATCGGCCGGCGAGCCAATTAAGCTCTATCGCTTTCAGGTGAGAAGATTTAAGTAATAGGTTGGGATTACCAATAATGGACAGGATGCCTCTTTTTAACCTGGAGAAAGAAAAAGATTTGTCTCACAGTATGCCCCTGGCGGCAAGGATGCGACCGCAGACTTTTGACGAGTTCGTGGGGCAGGAGCATTTGGTTGCCCCGGGACGAGTATTCAGGAAATGTATCGAGGCAGACCAGCTACCTTCTATGGTATTCTGGGGACCGCCGGGCAGTGGCAAGACGACTCTGGCTCACATTATCGCCAATACCACCAGAGCACAGTTCAGTTCTTTGAGCGCCGTGAGTGCCGGCGTGGCTGATTTGCGGCATGTTATTGGAGAAGCTAAGAAGAGACTAAAATCATCAGAACAGAGAACCATTCTTTTTGTTGATGAAATCCACCGTTTTAATAAGGCGCAGCAGGATGCGGTATTGCCTTTCGTGGAAAGTGGTACAGTGACTTTCATCGGGGCAACCACGGAGAATCCCTCCTTCGAAATTATCGCCCCCCTACTTTCTCGCTGCCGGGTTTTTCGATTGAATCTGCTCAGCGATGAAGAGATCGGGGTCATCGTGAAGCGGGCCATTAAGGATGAAGAAAGGGGACTGGGAAAGTTCCAGACTAGCATGAGCCGGGAGGCCCTGAACCACCTGGTGACCGCGTCTAATGGGGATGCTCGTGTGGCATTGAACGCTTTAGAAATGGCCGCATTTGCTATTTTGTCTGACAGTGATAGCTCGCGGTCAATAGACTTATCAGCCATCGAGGAGGCGCTGCAGCATCGTGCTTTGCTCTATGATAAGAGTGGTGACCAGCATTATGATCTGATTTCGGCGCTGCATAAATCGTTACGCGGCTCTGACCCCGATGCTGCCTTGTACTGGGTGGGGCGTATGCTTGAAGCTGGAGAAGACCCTCTCTATATCGCCCGTCGCCTGGTGCGCTTTGCTTCCGAGGACGTTGGCATGGCTGATCCCCAAGCCTTGATGGTAGCGGTAGCCAGCCAGCAAGCGGTACACTTCGTCGGTTTACCAGAGGGCAACCTGGCTCTAGCGGAAGCGGTGGTCTACCTGGCAACCGCACCCAAAAGCAACTCACTGTACCAGGCTTACTCCCGGGTTAAGCAGGATATACAGCACGGTCGAAATGAGCCCGTGCCACTCCATTTGCGTAACCCGGTAACTAAGCTGATGCGTGATGTGGGATACGGGCGGGGTTATAAATATGCTCATGATTACGCTGACCATTTCGTCAAGCAACAGAACTTGCCGCCTTCTCTTCAGGGAAAACGCTATTATGTCCCCGGCGACCAGGGCTATGAAAAAGAGATTACTGACAGGCTAAGGAAATGGTGGGGGGAAACACGTAAAGGGATATGAGGCATAGTGGGAGTCTCTTATAGCGTGTTATAATGCGAGCCAGAGTTGGATGTTCTGGAAGAGCAAGGTATGTATTGATGGAGGTGCACTTTGGCTAAATTTTCATTCATCCCCAAAGATATGGGGTTCTATGACCTGTTCGAGCAAGCAACGGCTAATCTGGTCATTGCTGCAGAGAAGCTGGTTGACCTCTTTGACAACTACGAAGACGTGGAAGCAAAAGCAAAAGAGCTTAAGGAGTTAGAACATAAAGGCGATGTTATAACACACGAGGTAGTAGCCCGACTGCATCGCACCTTTGTGACACCCATTGACAGGGAGGATATTACTCTCCTGGTCCATCGCCTTGACGATGTAATGGATTTCATCGAGGCTGCGGGCAGAACAGCCTTTCTTTATCGTATTGCTCAACCCACGGAGCGGGCCCAAGAATTAGCCCGAGTCGTGCTTAAGATGGCCCGCAAATTGAATGAGGTAGTACCTCGTTTGCGCCGCCGTGACCAGTTCCCATGGATTCTTAAGCAGTGTGTGGAGATCAATACTCTGGAAAACGAGGCAGATGACGTGCAACATACTGCCCTGGCCGAGCTGTTCGAAGTTTGTCATCTTGACGCATGTGAGGTAATCAAGTGGCGTGAAATCTATGAGCACCTGGAAAACGCCACCGACCGGGGCGAAGATGTCGCCAATGTCCTTGAGGGTATAGTATTGAAGTATGCCTGAGCTCGCTCTGCTGGTTCTGGTAATTGCGGCAGCCATCGGCTTTGGCGTTGTTAATGGTTTCAATGATGCTGCCAATAGTGTTGCTGCTTCGATTGGCTCCCGGGCTATTTCACCTCGAAACGCCATAATACTGGCTGCATTTAGTAACTTCGCTGGTGCCGCTACGGGCACTGCCGTAGCTATAACCATCGGCAAGGGGATCATAAGCTCTGAAACATGGTTATCTTTACCAGTGACTGCTGCTTATTTGATACTGATTGCTGCTGAGGCTACGGTTATCGTGTGGGGAACTATAGCTACTCGTTTGGGTCTGCCGGTAAGTATCAGCCATAGCTTAGTAACCGGGCTGGCAGCGGCAGGGATAGTGGTGGTGGGCAGAGAGGCAGTGATATGGGGTGTCCTGCAACGGATTGGGGTATCAGTGGTTGCTGCTCCTAGTCTGGGTTTCATCGGTGGCTTTGCTCTTATGGTTGTCCTGCTCTGGGCATTTCGTCGAAGCGCTCCATCCAGGATGAGAGTTGTTTTCAGCCGTCTGCAATGGCTTACTACCGCTTTCTTAGCTTATAGCCACGGAAAGAACGATGGTCAGATGCCCATAGCTCTTATCACCACGGCGCTGATGATTCATACCCAACAGGTTGAGCTGTGGGACAATATCCCCTGGTGGGTAATAATCGTATCAGCTTTAGCCATTAGCTCGGGCATCGCTATCGGCGGCTGGCGAGTTATTAGAACTGTGGGGATGAAGATCACTGCTTTACAACCTATCCATGGTTTTGCTACCCAGGCCTCAGCGGCTACTGTCATTGAGATAGCTTCGCGCCTGGGTATTCCCGTAAGCACCACTCATTGTGCCACGGCAGCTACAATGGGGGTGGGTGCCACGAAGCGCCTTTCCGCAGTAAGGTGGGGAGTAACCAAAAATATCGTATTGGCCTGGGTTTTAACCTTCCCGATATGCGGTGCTCTCGGCTGGATAATAGCATC
>SOHS01000167.1 GCA_004377135.1 Dehalococcoidia bacterium
TAACTTAACGGCTACTTCATAGCTGCCTGTTTTGCGTAAAGATTCCCCTATGTCTATTTTCTTTTTATCAATAACAGAACCTATGGCCCGACCTAATTCTTCGGCTATGTCGGCAGCGGTAATAGAGCCAAACAGGCGTTCTCCGGTACCCATGCGAGCTTTAAAACGAATTTCCTTTCCCTCAATTTGCTGAGCCAGTTCAACTAGTTTATCCCGGTCAATGCTTTCCTCAAGCTTCTCCTTCTCCAGACTGGACTCTACTTGTTTAATGACCGTGGGGGTGGCTACCAAAGCTAAACCCCGAGGCAAAAGGAAATGCCTCGCATAACCTTTGCTTACCTCCTTTATCTCTCCCGCTTTTCCCCTTCCGGGAAGGTCTTCTAGCAAAACAACTTTCATAAAATTCCTCACCTCGCTCAGAATGATAAAAACCTCTCTGCCGATATAGCCGCAGTAGCGCTATCTCCAGCAGCAAATATTCCTGGAATTTTCGTTTCCATGAGTTCATTGGTGATTATGTAGCCCTCTTCGTCTAAAGGTAACAATCCCCGCCACTGCACACTATTGAGCTCCGAGCCGATAGCCACAAAAACACCAGCCAGCTCTAATTTCGATATTTTATCATTTTTGGTGTTTTTTAGCACGAGTTGCTTAACTATTCCATCACCTTCAATTTGGGTTACTACAGTATCCCAAATGAGTTTCATCCTTGGTTCGACCATGGCTTGAACCTTTAACCTGTAGCCGCTCCCTCCCACAAATCACAGCGTCCCCCCCCACCTAGCTAGAACCTCACCTTATACAGAGATTTGAGCTAATTCGCGCAAATGAGGACAAGCTCTACACTAATTAATTATACCATCGACTTTTACCTTTGGATTGAGAATGCCTATCCTAACCACTTTGGAATTCCTGCTTAATCCTATCAAGCATTCCTGGCTGTAGAATATCAGCCACAGTCATAGCCATTGCCTTAGCTGCATCCATTAAGCCTTCGTGTCCTGCTTCTGAGGCGGCTGTGGAGGCAAACTCAGGTGTATGTATGAACACCTCAGGCGGAGCTATGGCTATCGTGGGATGTATGCTTGGTACCACTTGACTGACGTTTCCCATATCTGTGCTGCCAAAGCCAAAACGAGGGTCGAAGGCTTCGACATGTCGTCCCAACGATTCTAGATTTTGCTTGAACAGCCCGGCTAAAGTAGCATTGTTTTTCATCGGAGCATAAGCCCTGTCTCTCCACCTATATTCTAATCTTGCCCCGCTGGCTACAGATGCTCCTGTAAAACAGTTTAAAACCTTGTCCTTCAATTCAGCAAGATAATCATCATCTAGAGCACGTATCATAAACACAGCAGCGCTGTGGGCAGGCACTACGTTGGGGGCTTCACCGCCATCAGTGATTATGCCGTGGATGCGTGCCTCTGCCTTTATATGCTGGCGCAGCGAATTTATAGAAGTGAAAGCTAATATCATAGCGTCAAGGGCATTTATACCCCTGTGGGGTTGGGCAGCGGCGTGAGCTGGCCGGCCAAAGAATTCCACTTCTAGGGAGCTACAGGCAAGCGTTTGTATGGTTACCATGTTGAGGATATTGGGATGCACCATCATAGCCACGTCTATTTCTTTAAAGGCTCCCGCTTTCACCATGTCTATCTTGCCACCGAAGACTTCTTCTCCGGGGGTGCCCAGAACCACAACGCTGCCTCCTAACTGGTCGATGATAGACTTACTAGCCACAGCGGCCCCGACTGCCGAAGTAGCTATTATATTGTGCCCGCAGCCATGTCCTATTTTGGGCAAGGCATCATATTCAGCAAGCAAGGCAATTCTAGGGCTCCCCTGGCCATATGTGGCTCGAAAGGCTGTAGCCAAGCCAACAATGCCTGGTTCTACATGGAATCCACTATCTTCAAGATAGCCAATAAGCCAAGCCGATGCCTTTTCCTCCTCGAAGCCCAACTCAGGGTTATCATGGATATTCAGGCTTAACTGGATAAGCTGATGCCTTTGTAGCTCAACGTGATCTCTTGTCTCTACCTTCAATTCTTCTATTTCCAATACCCAAACCTCTTATGATATAGTTTATTATACTTTATGATTTATCTAAATTTCTAGGCTATGACAGATGGAAAAAGAACCCCTGAGAGCTTTAATAAATGTAGCTCAGTTGCTGAAAGAGCCTGTTGGCTCTAACCAAAGCTATGATATAAGCGAGGTGATTGATGAAGAAGTTGAATGTTTTGTTGAAGGAAAGGCGAAGTTGATTCATATCAGTCAGGGAGTTTTAGTCCAGTGTAAATTAACTGCTGAGGTAAAACTCATATGTAGCCGCTGTCTAGATACATTCTTATTACCCATAAGTTTCACTGCTGAAGAAGAATTTATTCCGATATCTGATGTGTCTGGTGATTTAGCACTCTCTTCGCCGGAGCAATCGGAAGAGTTTATTATTGACAATAAAAATATACTTGACCTGAGCGAGTTAATACGGCAATATACTTTGCTAAATTTACCCATGAAACCACTATGTCGACCCGACTGCTCAGGAATAAACTAAACCCAAAAAGTATTGCGACTTTTTGAGAACCCTGTATGAACTTGATTTTGAATTGACGGGGTCCCCGCGAAAATCGTAATATTTTTGCGGTGTGAAATAAAGGAGGCGAATTCACATGGCACTACCTAAGAAAAAAACTGCTAAATCTCGCCAGGGGAAAAGGCGCAGCCACCTTAAACTAAATTTGCCTGCCATGGATGTGTGCTCCCATTGTCACAGTCCTAAGTTATCTCACTATGTTTGCCCTAACTGTGGCTGGTACAATGATAGAGAAGCAATTGAGGTCAAACCCGCTAAGAAATAATCTGCATGGTTGAGTTATCCAAGGTAGCCTACGTTTTCCCAGGGCAGGGCTCCCAAAGCACTGGTATGGGACTGGACCTGTACAACAGCTACCCTTCAGCCAAGGAAGTCTTTGATGAAGCTGATGCTTCTTTAGGCTTTGCCCTCTCCCGTTTATGCTTTGAAGGGCCAGAGGAGGAATTGAGAAAGACGCATAATGTCCAGCCAGCGATACTAGTCGTCAGCATTGCCTGCCTTAAAGCACTTAAAGAGGCAACCATAGCTAATTTCCCCCCTCCTGCTTTTGTTGCTGGACATAGTTTGGGTGAATATACTGCTCTGGTTACTGCTGGTGCGCTTGGCTTGACTGATGCTGTTTTGCTTGTCAGGGAAAGAGGGAGATTAATGTATGAAGCCGGGCTGAAAAATCCCGGGAGCATGCTGGCGGTAATAGGGCTTGATGAAGAAACAGTTAAAGATATAAGCTTTCATAGTGAGACCGAAATTTCCAATATAAACTGTCCTGGACAGATTGTAATCAGTGGTGCCGCCCAAGCTCTGGCTGAAGCTGATAAATTGGCCAAGATAAAAGGTGCTCGTGTTCTTATTCCTTTGAAGGTTAGTGGGGCTTTTCATTCCGCCTTGATGGAGCCCATCATAGCTGAGTTCAGTAAAGTCGTCTCAAGCTTCAAGTTTCACCCACCAGCCATTCCTGTAATATCTAACGTGACCGCTCGGCCATTAACCGACGTTGATTCGATAAAAGAAGAGCTGGTGAAGCAGCTTCGTAATTGCATCCAATGGCAAGGGTCGGTGGAATATATGATGCACAGCGGGGTCACCACCTTTTATGAGATAGGTCCCGGGCGAGTGCTTAGCGGTTTAATCAGGCGAATCAATTCAGAACTCCAAACTTTCAATATATCAGGAATTGAGGATATAGCGCAGCTAGCATATACAGAGAATCCAACTAACTAATGGCTGGCATCAGGCGACGGGCAAGAATCGCTGCTCTCCAGGCACTTTATGAACTTGATTGCACGAAGCATAAGGTGGAGGAAGCTTTAGCTCGCTTAAGAGCAGGGGGAACACTGGCTCAAGAAGCACTTAGCTTCACTGAGGAGCTTGTGGAAGGAGTACTACAGAACAAATCCGAGCTTGATGCTCTTATTAAAAAATTTGCCCCTGCCTTTCCCCCAGAACAGATGTCTATCGTAGATAGAAATATTTTGCGCCTGGCTATTTTCGAAATTTTATTTAATGATAAAACTCCGTTTAAGGTAGCTATAAATGAAGCTGTAGAGTTAGCTAAGGCATTCGGAAGCGATTCCTCCCCCCGGTTAATCAACGG
>SOHS01000158.1 GCA_004377135.1 Dehalococcoidia bacterium
TCATCCTTTTTTCTATCGCCTGGGCATGGGCATCAAGTCCCTCAGCTTTAGCTATCTCCATAGCAACTGGGCCCAGTTCTCGCATGGCAGGCTCATCCAAGGCAATGATATTGGTAACCTTGAGGAAGTCCATAACACCCAGAGGAGAACCAAAACGAGCGCTGCCCCCGGTGGGCAATACATGGCTGGGACCGGCAACATAATCGCCCAGAACGACAGGCGAATTTTTACCTATGAAAATACAGCCGGCGTTGCGAATTTTGGGAATTAAAGCTGAAGCATCGGACGCCATAATGGAGAGGTGCTCCGGAGCGAAGAGATTGACTAACTCCACTGCCTGTGCCATGTCGTTGACAAGCACAAGCATTCCTGCATCAATAGCAGTTCCAGCAGCGGAGCGCCGCTTCAATTTTCCCAGTTGTATCTCAATTTCCTTATCCACCTGGTCAGCCAGGTCAGCCGAAGTGGTAATTAAAATTACTGAAGCCAGGGGGTCATGTTCAGCCTGGGCCAGGAGGTCAGCGGCACAAAGGGCGGGGTCGGCTTTTTCATCGGCTACAATTACTATCTCGCTGGGACCTTCGAGTCCATCGAGGGCCACTGTGCCATAAACCATTTTCTTAGCCAGGGTCACAAAAATGTTTCCCGGACCGCAAATTTTATCCACTCTGGGTATCGATTGAGTACCAAAAGCTAATGCCGCAATAGCCTGAGCGCCGCCAAGTTTAAAAATGCGGTTGACCCTAACAATATCGGCGGCTACCAACGTGGATGCCGGGATCCTACCATCCTTAGCGGGTGGGGAAACCATAATGATTTCCTCAACACCGGCCACCTTGGCTGGTATGGCCATCATCAGCACCGTGGAGGGATAGGCAGCGGTGCCGCCAGGCACATATAGACCAACCCTTTGTAAGGGCAGAATCTGCTGCTTTGAGCGCTTGTCGATAGGGATTAGGCCAGCTTTGTGTCCACAGGCAACATGGAAGTCCCGTATTCTTTTAGCTGCGAATTCAAGGGCCGAGACAAGTTCCTTATCTATCGTGTCATAAGCGGCAGCAACTTCCTGTCCGTCTACTTCTAGGGAATCGAGCCGAACTCCATCCAGTTTTTCAGTGTAATCCAAGAGGGCTTTATCACCTTTCCCCCGAACATCACCGATGACACGGCCGACCACTTCTTGAACTGAAAGCTCTTCGCCAAAGAGTTGCTTTATTCGAGCCGTTAGCCCCGGTGGCGTGATGAAAGACTCCCAGAAGTTTTCCCTGGTCAGTAATTCCCTGGCTTTATCGAATCCTTTGACTCTTTTCACAATAATCCTACCCGTGGCGGGGATTGCTTCGCCCCGACAAGTCGGGGCTCGCAATGACAAAAAAGAAGACTCGTCACTTTAGCCCCGCTCGCAATTTCTGTGTAAGGAACTCCAATTTCTCTTTGTTATCGGAAGATACCAGACTATCTTTGTTGGCAATCAGGCAAGCCGAAGACCTGAAGAGCACATCAATAATCTTTAATTTGTGCTGCTCGAGGGTCTTTCCTGTCTGGATATTATCAATAAGCATATCGGCGTCCTCGGGTAAAAAAGCCTCGCTCGCCCCCCAGGTTGGAATTAGCTTGTATGGGTTAATGTGATTGTCCCGAAGATACCTGTCGGCAATATTTATGTACTCCGAGGCTACTTTCAGAGGAGCGAACCTGTTGCTCTGAACGAGTGACCTCACTTCATCAATGTCGGCCACAGGCATTTCCTGGCTCACGGCAGCGACAATTTTGACAGCGCCAAAGCCGAGAGCAAACAATTTCTTCACGGGGCTTGATGGGAAGCGATAGAGGTGTTCTAGCAGCCAATCTTCACCGGTTATGGCTAAGTCGAAATTGTTATTAGCCACCTGCAGAGGCATATCCTGGGGCCTGATTACTTTAATGCCAAGCCAGTCTAAATCAGCGGAGGGACGGCGACTCACCATCTCCTCAGAATACCCCTGAAGTGCCAACCCGGCTCGCTTCAAAAACTGCGAAGTAGGGGGTTGCTGGTGTCCATCAGGCAAAGCCAGGTTGATTTCCTTTGCCTGCCACAAGGGACGAGAAACCTTTAGTTCCTCAGAGATGTCAAGCCCATTTTCTATTGATGTCTGCGGCTCCGCCTGCCAAGCCTCAGCGGGCAGGTCAGCGGTAAGCTTGGAGCTAAAACACGTTAATATCTGGCTCAAATCCTTGTTCTCCAGGCTTTCTCTATTGGCTATTAGAAAGGCAGTAACGGGGAGTAATCTTTTGAGAGGAATTAAGCCCTGAGTTGCTATATCTATTCCACTCTTTCCCCAGAGCACAGCCAGATCGGCATTTTCCGGGGGATAAGCTTCAGCAGCTCCCCACACCGGGAAAATCCTGAATCTTCTCATTCTAAGATTTAAGGCAAAGGCCTCAGCCAGATTAGGATACTCAGTTACTATACGATAGTCATTTCTCCCGTCTGATAACTCATTGAGACTGGTTATCCCCGCCTGAGTACTGGCAGCCACGTGTATACCGCCTTCACCATAATTTAGACTCGATATTTTTACCAGAGCACCTGCTGGATATTTCACCAGGAACTCTTCAATCCAATCCAACCCACAAATACCTAGATCGTAATTCCCGACAGCCACCTGTATGGAAATATCTTTTTCCTGAAGTATTTTAGCGGAAAGACTGGGAAATCTTGCCGAGCGAAGGCGATATTGCTTTGTTTTATCGCTATAATCCTGGAATCCCAGGCTTATCTCGGCAAGCAAGCTGGCTGTAGGCAATAGGAACCTACCTTTAGGCAGGGCGAGTTTTACGTAGCCGTCTTGGTAGTCCTTCATCCCTCGCCTACCACTTTAAGAATCTCTGCCATAGAAGCGGCATTCCGCTGTCGCCCTTGTACACAATCCGTGAGCACAAACGGAGAGGGCTCTTTTCCCGAAACTAAGACGACCCACCTGTAATTAGATTCTTCTCGACCTGTGAAGTCAAGCTCTGCTGGGTGTCCGGCGTCACGAAGCGATTCCGCCACAACAAAGCACATCTTTACTATTTCCGGAGCCAATTCCTTACCTTTAACCAAGATTCCACATTCGCCCCTTTTCTCTTTCTCCAGCGGAAGTAATTTCATTATAGGGTCCACATATAGGGCAAATCCGCAGGCGGGGATGTCCTCTCCATTCATAAGGGGTACAAGGTTATCATATCTCCCCCCGCCGCCTATTTTTTCACCGGCAACCAGGAACTGAAAACATATTCCAGTGTAGTACTCAAAACCATGTATCGCTGCGATATCAATTTTATAGCTGCAACCCAGGTTATCCAGCAATGTGGTAATGCTTATGAGGTCCTCCAGGCTGGACTTGAAGTCCTGCGAAGCCTTGGGGAATGAAGCTCTTAAATTATGTAGAAAGCTGCTCGATTTTCCCTTGAGTCCCAGTAGCGCAGCTATAAGCCTATCGACTTCGGGGTTAGTGGATTTCGCCTTGGTCAATGCCTGCCAATTGCCTTCCAAAAGGCGGTTCGTCATCTTAGCTTCCTCGCCGGGGCTAAGCTTCAACTCTTTAAGCAAGGCCTTCACCAAGCCAGCATGGGATAGTTGCAGCCCAACATTGCGGATGCCGAGTCTGCGGATAACCTCCTCAGCCAGCAGAATAATCTCCACATCCGGAGCAGATTTGGCACCACCGAAAAACTCAGCACCACATTGCCATCGCTCCCTGTTCTCTTTCCCTGTTCCCTCGAAAGCGAAGATATTTGTCACATAGAAAAGCCTGGCTAATTCCTGTCCACTTAGATTGTCGATGTAGAGTCTGGCTACAGGAATAGTGCCATCTGGCCTCAAGACGACCCGCTCACCACTCCAGCCATCCCAATCGAGAAAGGAGTATACCCTGCTCAACATGCTCGGAGTAAGTGTTCCCGTAGCGGTAAACAAGTGGAGGTATTCTAAGGTTGGCGTCCTCACCTCCTGGTAGCCCCAGCTACAACAACATGTCCGGAAGACATCCTCAATACGGCGAAAGCGTAACATGTCCCCGGGGAGCAGGTCCTGCATCCCCTTACATTTTTGGTTCTCCATCCTTAGCCTATTCTACACTAAGCTGTATCCAGCTTCAATGATGTGTACTCGTCCAATATCTTAGTGTTACACCGCCTTTCATAGTTTTATGCCATTGTAATGTTATATA
>SOHS01000154.1 GCA_004377135.1 Dehalococcoidia bacterium
TTGGATAGCTTTCTATTAAAGTGATACTTAATCATCGGATATATCAACGAATTTCCATACGTTACAAGTGGGATTTGATAAGAAAAGTTAAAATAGTGCATCTTGACGGCCACAGATGCAGAGATATAAAATGAAGTGCTCGCCAGGGATTTGCGAACCTCTCAGCCACTAATACTGACGAGACCTTAAAAACATAATATTGCTCCGATGACATAGGAGGCATTGAACCGCTGCCTATATATGGTCACTTTGGTGGTGGGGAGCCAATAGTGAAACCGACCTGAAAATGGTCGGTTTTTTGTTTTGAAAGGGGGTGATGACTTCCGCACATGAAGGCATTGGAAGTTCCCAAGTTTCTTCATATTGAAAGCCGGACCGTTAGGTATACTCTCTACGTCCTATTCGGCATTATAGTTGCAGACGGCCTGTTAAGTCAGTTTCTGGTGACAGGTGGATACGGATTAGAAGCCAATCCTTTGCTGGCGCCTTTAGTGGGCGGGGAGTCGTTTCTAGCTATAAAGATATCAGCTGCGTTCCTGGCCACGTTACTTTTATGGATTAAGTACAATACCAGGCCCAGATCCGTATATACAATCGCGGTGGTAGCTCTGGGTCTTTACACAACTATCGTTTACTGGAACTTGTTTGTATTCTTTTTTGTGCTTAACCAACCTGTCTAAACAAGGGCCCGCAACCACGCAATAGGCAGAAAAGTGCAATCCCTCTTTGTCATTCTGAGGGAGTGGAGCGACCGAAGAATCCCGGAAATTGTCTGCCGTGGCATTCTGGGAAAATACTGTCTGATTTCTTAACAGGCCCGATTGGTATGGTGTCCCTGCAATTCAGTCAACATGACCTTACTCCACTCATTCAGATGCTTCGTCATCTTCCTTTCGAACTTGCATAGGAAGCTCTTTAAAAGGCAATTGCAGAGACCTCGTCATATCAACAGCATTACGGGGAGAATATCCTCTCCAATGGTTATTAAATAAAGCAAAGAGCAATTTAGTTTGACCTGCTGTTGCCCTTACCCTGTCTGCCAACTCTTCTATTTCTTCAGCCAAATACAGGTATTTGTAGCGGGTCTCGCTATCTCCCGTCCACCACGTTTCCGCATTTCTACCGTGAAAGCGGAAGTAAGCCATATCAGAGGTTATAGGAAGCTCCTCAGCGATTGAAGATTTAAACTTCGGCTCATCAATTTGAACCCAGGCAACATTATGTTCCTTGAGCAGCCTTGCGATATTGGGGTCGTCACTCCAGCTTCTATGCCTCAGCTCAACAGCCAGCCTGTACTGTCCAAACAACCTGCTCACCGCATTTATGACCCGTTGCCCGAAGCTATCGTTCCTGAAGCTGGGCGGAAACTGTGCCAGCAAGGCACCAAGTTTATCGCTTTTCAATAAGGGATCAATACTCCGTTTAAATATATCGACATCCTGCAAAGATATCGCCGCTTCCTCTCCCGTAGCTTCCTTGTACATCTTCGGGTGAGTGAACTTCTGCCAGAGCTTAACTGTGAATAGGAAGTCCTTGGGAACTCTCCGGACCCAGTTATAAACGTAGCCAGGATTTGGTGGTCTATAGAATGAGCTATTTATCTCTACTGTGTTGAAGAACTGGCTGTAGTATTCAAGCTCATTTATCTTGCCCTTAGGGTAGAAGTACCCGGTCCACGTGCCTTCACCTTTGGGGTAGGACCATCCCGATGTCCCTATGTATATCTTCGCTTGATCGGTCATCTTTTATATTCCTGCAGCATCATTATACCAGCATACCTCCGGGCAGATTAATTTTTAAGATATACCCAAAATCCTGCTAGAATCTCTTGACAATAGCACAGATGTTCTGTTACAATTCTATTCCCTTTTCCATTTTGGAGTCAATACCATGTCCAGGCTTATTGATGAACCGGTCAAAGTCCACCAGAGCAACGATTCAATAATAACTGCCTTCATCTGGAGGAAGCGTCTCTATAGAGTCCTTGATGTCGTCGGTTGGTGGAGAGAACCTTCTGACTGGTGGAATGGTAAACCGGTGCGTTTTTTCATCCGCGTGAATGCACAGAACTCAAGCACCGGGACTTATGAGCTTTATAAGCTTGGGGGACAGTGGTTTCTCTCCAGAGTCCTCGATTGAGGTGGTGGTCATGGATTTCATTCATCTTCACGTCCATTCTCAATATAGCTTTCTTGACGGAGCTTCGTCTCTGGATAAACTACTGGATAAAGCTGCTTCCCTGAGAATGCCTGCCTTAGCTCTAACGGACCATAACCGGTTGACCGGCGCCATTCGTTTCTATAGCAAAGCCAGAGCAGCGGGAATCAAACCGATAATAGGTGCTGAGGTTGATCTGGATGGTGGGTATCATTTAACGCTACTTTGTAAGAATGCTGATGGATACTCAAACCTCTGTCGATTAATAACGCAAGCCCACCTGTCGAATCGAGACAGGAAGCCAGAGGCAACCAGGGAGATGCTGCGGAATCATAGTAGCGGACTGATAGCTCTGAGTGGTTGTAGTAAGGGTGAAATACCTGCCTTCGTCGCTGAAGGTAAGCGTGATAAAGCTAAGGAAGCAGCATGCTTTTATAGAGAAGTCTTTGGTAAAGACTTTTTCATAGAGCTTATCCGCTATCCTTCAAGAGAAGGGGTTTCTGACAGCTACCGGCTTGCTTCATTTGCTAAGGAAGATAATCTACCGATAGTAGCTACCAACAATGTCCATTACGCCGAAATCAAAGAATACAGGATTAAAGAGCTGCTTAACGCTATCGACCGGATCATACCAGCTTCTCAATTGGAGGGTTATCGCACTGTAGAGCAGTATCTGAAATCACAGCAGGAAATGGTGAAGCTCTTCAGAGACCTGCCTGAAGCTATAAAGAATACCGAGGAGATTGCTTCAAGGTGTAACCTGGAGTTGGAACTGGGGAAGCCTCGCTTCCCTAAGTTTGCTATTCCGGAGGGTGAGTCTGATTACGGTTATCTCAGGAAGATAGCTTTTGCGGGAGCTGGAAGAAAATACGGTTCGCTATCCGATTCAATAAAGGACCGTCTTGAGCACGAGCTTGATACCATTAATAAACTTGGATTTTGCAGTTACTTCCTGGTGGTCTGGGATATAGCTCGCTGGGCAAAAAGTAGAGATATAAGATGTCAGGCACGGGGAAGCGCCGTAGATAGCCTGGTTGTCTACGCACTCGATATCAGCAATGTTGATCCTGTTGCATATAACCTGCTCTTCGAACGTTTCATGCATCCTTTGAGGTATGAACCTCCCGACATTGATTTAGACGTTGACAGAAGACGAAGGGATGAGGTGAGAGACTACATCTACCAGAAGTATGGCGCTGAGAATGTTGCTTGCGTGGGTACGATAAATACCTATATGGCCAGAGGTGCAATCCGTGATATCGGCAAAGCTCTACAAATACCAAAAACGATAATTGAGGAGGCTTGCAATGGTATTCACTGGTTATCTGCTTCCAGGCTTATGGAGTATGCTGATACGCTTCCCGAGCTAAAGCACAGCACCGTCTACAAGAAAAAAGAGCTTGCTGACTTCTTTAAGCTATGCACCGCCATAGATGGATTCCCCAAGCATCTATCCGTCCACCTGGGAGGGTTGCTGATAGGTAGTGGGAAGCTGTCTGATTTAGTCCCTCTTGAATGGTCTGGCGGGGGAGATATTATCAGCCAGTATGATAAAGATGACATCGAGAGGTTGGGGATTGTGAAACTGGATTTGTTATCGCTCCCTACCCTGACCGTCATTGAGGATGCACTAAACAACATCAAGCAGAGTCGTGGAATTGACATTGACATAGAGAAGATACCGAGAAACGATCCCGCGGCTTTTAGCATACTCAGAGACGGAAAGACTATCGGGACATTTCAGCTTGAATCACCGGCACAAAGAGAAATGGCAGGTAGACTTCTGCCAAACCGCTTTGAAGACATCATTGTGTCTATATCCCTTGTCCGTCCGGGTCCGCTCAAGTCCAATATGGATAAAGATTACCTGCCCCGAAGACACGGCAAAGAACCTGTGAAGTATCTCCATCCTAAGCTGAAAAACGCTCTCGGTGAGACTTTAGGAGTAATCCTCTATCAAGAGCAAGTCCTCAAAGTTGCCCACGATTTAGCTGGAATGAGTTATGCTGAAGCGGATGGTTTCAGACGGGCCATGACTCATGAACGTACTGAACAGGAAATGGAGAAAATGAGAGACTCCTTCATTTCCCGTGCTGTTGGGGATGGTATCAGGAAGAATATAGCTGAAAAGGTATTTGAGCAACTGGCTGCTTTTGCTGCCTATGGATTCTGTAAGGGACATGCTTGTGCTTACGCTATTACTGCCTATCAAACGCTCTGGTTGAAGAGTTATTACCCTGCTGAGTTCCTGGCAGCAGTATTGTCCAATCAACCTATGGGTTATTATCCATCTCGTGTCCTTGCAGCTGAAGCCAAGAGGTTTGGAGTCGAAGTCTTACCACCCGATATAAACAATTCCTCAGATCGCTATGCAGTAGAAAAAGGGGCAATACGAGTCAGCCTCAAACAGCTAAAGGGAATGTCTGAAAAAGCCTTGGAATCGATATTATCGGCAAGAGCAGAGCGTAAATTCACTTCTCTAAGAGACTTTGTGTTGAGGACCGATGTCAGTCAACCTATTCTGGAAAACCTGGTTAAAGTAGGTGCTTTTGATTCTCTGGGCAATCAGGATAACCTGCTATTGCAGCTTCCCAAGCTATCGGAACTTAAACATAAGGTAATCAGGGGTACAGCGTCACTTTTTGAAGATACTGCACTCGAAGCAGATACTTCTCCGGATTTCTCTATTGATGATAGAAAGTCCAGGTTGTTTATTGAGAGAGAACTGCTGTCGTTGGACCTATCGGCACATCCCCTCGACTTCTGTGACTCCGATAATGGAATCACCAAAATGAGAGACCTCCCATCAATTCCTGCTGGTAGGAGGGTCAAGCTGGTGGGGTCTGTGATACGTTACGAGACTCCACCTACGAGGAGTGGGAAGCGGGTAGTCTACGTGATAATGGAAGATGGAACGGGAATAGCAGATGTGACCGTATTTAGCGATGTCCAGGAGAAATGCGGTCAAGTCCTGTTTCGTGAACGCTGGCTGACAGTCAAAGGTAAGGTCCAGAGGAGAGGCCAGAAAGCTACCTCTATAATTGCTGAGGAATTGTATCCACTAAGCAGGACAGAACGCTCTGTTGTTAATGTTAACTCAGGGGTCCAGTTTTAGTTGATTGCACCGTCACTGCTAATCCGTTGTAACGAAATAAATGTAATTAAGTATAAGACAGTGCGGATGCGTGAATCACTCGATCATGTTTGTAATATCGTTTTAGGGACTCTTCCTCTTGAGCGTTTAAAAGCTTTGATAATTTCATGAGCTAGTAGGAATAAAGCGGCTGCAGCGAGAACACTTACCCAGTCGCTGAGGGTCAAGGGAGCAAATCTTAAAAACCTATTGATGAAAGGAGTGTATATTGCTGTCAACGTGAATCCGATTGAGATTACAATCGACCATAGTAGCTTCTTGTTACTCCAGAAATTCCTGTTGAAAAATGAATCGTAGTTATACCTTCTAGATAAGATATTGATAAACTGACAGAAGACAATAGTAGCGTAACTTAAGGTAGTAGCCCTTGAGTACAGAACGTGTGTCATTGTAAGTTCAGCACCCGTGCGCCCCATGAACACCACGAAATTTACAAAACCAAGAGCTCCCATGAGAAATCCCAAGAACAGGATCTCAAACATTGTGTACCTGTTTAGGATGTGTTCTTGCTGTCTTCGGGGCGGAGAGGTCATCATATCCTTTGAACCCGGATCAAAGGTAAGAGCGGTAAGCGGTAAAATCTCTGCCAGTAGATCAATTGCCAGTATTTGAATAACCAGAATTGGGATTGGCCAGCCAAACAAGGCTACTCCGGCCAGCCCCAGAAGAACAATAGCTAGTTCCCCTCCATTGCTGGTTAGAGATGCGATTATCGTTTTCTTTAGATTGTTGTAAATAGTTCTGCCTTCTCGTATTGCATATACAAGTGTTGAGAAGCTGTCATCCAGCAGTACAAGTTCAGAAGCTTCCTTGGCTACGTCAGTACCAATACTCCCCATGGCAACGCCAATGTGGGCACTTTTTAGAGCCGGCGCATCATTGACCCCATCTCCTGTAACTGCAACCACCTCTCCTTTGCTTTTTAACGCTTTTACAATTCGTAGTTTATCTTCTGGGGAAACTCGGGAGAAAATAAGAGACTGGTGATCTTCCATAATTTCTATGAGTTTTTCGTCCTTGGTTTCAGACAACTCTTCTCCGGTAATTACAACTGCCTCTTTGTTTTCGGGGGAGAGGTGAATTTGCTTTCCTACTGCTTGTGCTGTGACGGCATAGTCGCCTGTCATTATAAAGGTTTTAATATGGGCTTCATGCGCATTTTCTATTGCCTCTTTAACACCTTCCTTTGCAGGGTCATTCATTGCCATCAACCCTAACAAAATTATGTTTTTCTCCGCATCATCCATTTCGTAATCATGTTTATCATCTTTTAATTCCCTGTATCCGAATGCCAGGACACGCATCGCCTTCCTGGAGTATTCGACGTTTAGCTTGTTCAGCATTTCAACATTCTTCTCTGTGAGCTTGGTCGCTTCACCTCGTTTGTAGATGTATTTGCTCACTGCAAGAACGGAATCGATTGCTCCTTTCATGCAGAGGACCTTCTTACTACCAAACTGTCGAATAGAACTCATCCTTTTACGCTCAGAATCGAATGGGAACTCCTTGAGCTCCGGGTTTTCCTCGTCTTCTTTAGGAGAGCGTGTCCCTAGCTTTGTTGATACAGTGATAAGGGCAGCCTCGGTTGGATCACCAATGGGATACCAGCCTGGGTGATCATTATCAGGTTCATGAATTTCTGCATTAGATGCCATGGTGGCGGTATCGAGCATGATTTCTATTCTCTCGATATCCCGCGCTGTCAGTTTCTTACCTTTTGAATCTAGTATGTCTCCCTCTGGTTCGTAGCCAACCCCCGAGACTTCATATTGATGGCCATCAAACCAGATGTGTCTTACAGTTATTTCATTTTTGGTAAGCGTACCCGTTTTATCTGTACAAATAACATTAGTTGATCCCAGGGTCTCTACAGATGATAATTTCTTAATAACGGCATTCTTCTTGGCCAGACGGGCTACACCATTCGATAGTGCTAAGGTTATTTGCATTGGAAGCGCCTGGGGAACAACAGCAACTGCAATGCCCAGGGCGTAGATGAGCGCTATATTAATACCCAACCCCTGCCATATGGTAACCCCAAACAGTATAAGCGCGACTATTATGGCAAAAACAGTGATTCTGTTGGCAATAGACTGCATTTCCAGTTGCAGGGGAGATTTCGACTTCTTCTCTTCCTGTGTCAGACCCGCAATTCTCCCCAGTTCTGTATTCATCCCTGTAGCGACGACGACCCCTTTTGCATTACCTGTAGCCACGGTCGTACCGAGGAATGCCATATTGTCACGGTCTGCCAGAGATGATTTCTTTTTTATTGTGTTACTGTATTTTTCCTGGGGCATCGACTCTCCTGTCAGGGAGAAATCATTGGTTCTCAGATCAAATGATTCAATTATGCGAATGTCGGCGGTAACTTTATCGCCTTCCTCGAGGTATAAAATATCTCCGGGTACCAGTTCTAACTGTGGCAGCTCAGTCAACTCACCGTCTCTATATACTTTGGCGGGAGATTGAACCAGCTTCTTAAGGGAATCCATGATGTGTTCTGCCTTATGTTCCTGGAAATAACCGACAAACGCGTTTATCAGTACAATTATGAACATAATGGAACCACCGCGAAAATCGCCAATGGCAAAGGAAATTACTCCTGCGATGATGAGAATAATTACAAGCACATTCTTAAATTGCAGCAAGAACTGTAACCACTTAGGTGTTTTTGCCAGAGTGATGAGCTGATTTTCACCATATTGAGTGAGCCGTTTTTGAGCGTCCGGGTTCGAAAGACCCTTTTCACTCGTTTTAAGAGCTTCGAAGCAGTCTTTGATTGTTTTTAAATAGAAATCACCAGGTTCTGGCATCGCAGCGTTTTCCCCTGCCATTATATATCCCACGAACAATAATTGGTTTATACTATGAGGTTCTATTTTGATTTTACACTATAAACAAGACCTCGTTCAGAAAATCCTTCGGCGATGATCATATTAGTTTTCGCTGATTTGAATCGGTGCTGAGCAACCTTCTGGTATTCTGGGGACATAATACCTGATTTGTAGCAGGCCTGATTGGTGTGGTGTCCCTGGAATTCCAGAATGGCGATAGCTTGAGGCGAGGCCCGTAAAATGCTATTGTATTAGGTGGTTCCTAAATAACTTCTCTCGAAGGCAAGGATTCATTTTTTTACAACCGGTTTTCCACAGCCGCGAGTTTATAGGGTATCTCGGATGATGAGTTTTTACATCTATTAGAACTGCCAAGCCGTGCAGGTTTCCAATCCACAATCAATAATAGGTAGAGCCCCTGGTGTTAGCCTCATAATTGATGGAAATATGCGAGGAACAGTAGTAACCTCTTTTACGAGAAGATCACTTGGCTCACTCGCAACAGCCGGGTTCACCTGGATGCCCGCAACAGTTCTGTCTCTTAATTATCTTTATTCCCCAGTTGCGTAGCACAAGATAGAGCTTCTTAGGAAACGGCATTTCAACCGACATATTTGAAAAGAATGATTTTAGATTCGGCATATTCCCTCCTCAAGCATCAGACCAGAGTTTTATTGTAAAAGTCTAGTTTTTCTAAAAATTCTAGCTTTTAAACCATAGTATATCAACCCCTCCACTCGTTTTACAAATTTTTTTCATAATCTCGTCTTTCATTGTGCATCTCCAAGACCCACTGTATTGCGAATCTAGGAATCCTCTAGGCTAGTGATGGTGTACTGTACTAGTTCTGAAAGGGCAGGGTGAATGTGAATTCCCTGTTCGAGCTCTTCCATACCGCCACCGGATGTCATTGCGTTGACAACTTCTTGAATGAGCTCTGGTGCATACGGCCCTATGATATGAAAACCAAGTATTCTGTTGCTACCTTTCTCTACTATTGCCTTAGCGAAACCCTCCTTTTCCATCATGGCCTCGCCCTTGGCAATATCGAAGTATTTCATCCTACCGATGAGGACATCATGGTCTTCCCTAGCCTGCAACTCGGTCATACCTACCGACGCAACCTGAGGATGTGAGTACACCGCATGAGGAACGGCGCTGTAGTCAACCTTGATATTCGTGCCATAGAAGGCATTCTGCGCAACGATTTCAGCTTCCCTGTTAGCCATATGCCTGAACATCTGCTGGCCGTTGGCATCCCCAATAGCCAGAATACCTTTCCGATTCGTCTCGAGGTATTCGTTGACCTTGACAAAGCCCTTCTTGTCTGTCTCCACTCCGGTATTTTCTACTTTTAATATATCTGCGTTAGACCTTCTACCCACAGCCATCATAATCCTTTGTGCAGCAAATTCCCTGCGCTTGTCGGAATTAGTATCCTTTGCAATAACCACAACAGCATGCTCGCTTTGTTTTACTTCCTCTACCAAGGCATTTGTATGGACTCCCATACGCTTGCCCAACTCATTCCCCAAGAGTGCAGAGATTTCCGGTTCCTCGGATAGAACCAACCTGTCAGCCATCTCGAGAATGGCAACTTCAGTGCCCATGGCCGCAAAGAAATGCCCAAATTCGACAGCGATATAGCCACCACCAATGATGATGAGGCTGTCCGGTTTTTCTTTTAGCTCCAGCACCGATTCGTTGGTAAGGTAGTCTACATTTTCCGAGCCTTTAATCGGAGGTATGAACGGGCGCGATCCGGATGCAATGAAAATCCTTTCCCCTTTAAGTTTCTCTCCATTGACCTCAAGCAGGTAGTCACCCACGAAATATGCTTCACCTTCATAAAAATCCAGGTTCTTAGACTGCTTGATACCCTCTCTAATATGAACCTGACTTTCCCGTCTGCTCTTTCTCATCCTCTCCATTATTGATTTAAAATCTACGTTCTTTATCTCCGCTTCAATACCCAGCTTCTTCCCTTCCTCAATTTCTACAATGCGGTCGGCTGTGTAAATCAGCATTTTGGATGGTATACAACCCCAGTTGAGGCAAGTTCCGCCTATTAATGGTCCCTTGTCTATGAGTGCTGTCTTTAGACCTTGCGCTGCGGCTTCCTCCGAAATGATTGCTCCAGCCCCCGAGCCGATGACTATAACGTCGTAACTCTTCAATGTTGACCACCTCCTTCTCCGTGTTTATCACTTTTACGTTTACACGGTCTAAATCACTAGTCAATATAACTGTCTCTCTCGTGATAAGAGGGTTAGGTCGGAGTCATTTTATCACGTCAATTCGATCACCGTTTTGATATTATCTGGATCGGGATCAAGCCCATCCCTGAACTTATCCAGTGTAAGCCGTCGAGTAATTAGTCTTGATAGCCAGCCAGGCCATTTCTCTTCTATAGAAGCCAGTGACTCGACTGATCTTTCAAAATGGCTGCGGTTAGAACTGACGGTGCCGAATACCGTCTTATTACCCAACACCATCTGCATGTTTAAACACGAAGCATCAACCTCAAGCGGCTTCTGGCCGGTCGATACTCCCATCAAGCATAAAATCCCGTTTGTCCCCAGGGCACTCATCGCCTGGAAGGCGACAGTACTATTGCCGGTAGCTTCCATAATCAGATCAAGATTCCCAATCTTATGTGGTAAACTCACGACCGGTGACTCATTTCCGTCGACGTAATTGGCACCGATGCTCTCGACAAGTTGCGCCTTCACACTAGATCTAGGCACTATATCAAGAGTGTATGTATCGTAATCATGAAGCTTTAGCAGTGCGGTCGCCAGCAGGCCTAATGGCCCCGCCCCAAGCACCACGGCGATGTTAATTGGATTGGCACTTCGATTATGAAATTCTATAGCCCTTTTTATTCCCTTTGTAGCAATGCTTGTTGGTTCGGCAAGCACAGCGATATTTCGTAGTTCTTCCGGAACCGGCACCAAGAAACCTGCATCCTCAGCAAGATACTCTCTCAGAAATCCGTGCGCACCCTTTATGCCGCATTCTTGGTAGTTGCCCTTAAGGCACATATCAAGCTGACCTCTCTGACAGTCAACACAGTCGTCGGGACGTCTGACCATCGGCACTACAAAATCGCCCTTGCCCAACTCCGTTGTACCAGGATTCTCAATCTGACCGAGAGCTTCGTGTCCCAAGACAATGAAGTCATCGTCTGGCGGTGTTTCTCCGTATTCACCCCGGTTGATCTCCATATCGGTACCATCAATCCCCAATTCAAGCAGTCTGACCAAGACCTGACCGCCTGAAATGGCTGGCATATCCATTTCAATCAATCTAGCACTGTCTTTTTGCCCTGGTGTTACTACCCCAGCTCTCATTCTTCACCTCCCTCTCTTTTCTTTTATATCGCCTGTGTTAACTCCAGTCCTGTAATAATAACCGCCAGATGAGTCAAAGCCTGTGGGAAATTACCCAAGGCCTCTCCTGTAACAGGGTTGACCATTTCAGAAAAAAGACCTAAATGATTACCATAGCCGAGCAGTCTTTCGTAAAGCTCAACGGCATCCTCAAGTTTTCCTAACCTAAGTAAGTTGCGAACTAACCAGAATGTGCACCATAGAAATGCGCCTTCAGAACCTTTCAGCCCATCGTCAGTCTCATCAGTTCTGTACCTGCGTAGGAGGCCATTCCAGCTGAGTTCATCAGCAGCATGGTTGATAGTAGATTTGATCCGCTTATCAGAGACGGGCAAGAAGCCGAAAAGAGGTATTAATAGAGCACTGGCGTCTAGAGCTTCCGTATCATAGTGCTGGGTAAAGGCCTCCTTCTTCGGGTTCCAGCCCTTAGTCAGAATGTCACTGCGTATGTCCTCGGCAGCCTGACGCCAGTAACTGACCTTCTCGTTTCGCTCGAGACCCTGGGCCAGTTTTATTCCCCTATCTACAGCTACCCAGCACATGACTTTAGAGTGAACAAAATGGAACGGACCTCCCCTTACTTCCCAGATGCCACTGTCTGGTTCTGGCCATAGTTCACAGGCAGCATCAACAAATGTCTCCAGTAGTTTCCAGTCCTTACTACTTATGTAGCCGCCGATTTTTACATAGTTGTACGCTGCTTCGAGCACTTCGCCAAAGATATCCAGCTGGCGCTGGTTATAAGCACCATTACCGATTCGTACCGGGCGCGACCTACGGTAGCCTTCCAAATGATCCAGGGTTCGTTCATCAAGAGGATCCCCAAAATCGATATCGTATAGAATCTGTGCTTTAGGGCCACATCTTTCGCATACGTTGAGTAACCATTTCATGAAGCCGATAGCTTCTTCTTTGTGTCCCAGCGAAGAAAAAGCATTGAGGGTAAGAGAGGCATCACGGAGCCATGTAAAGCGGTAGTCCCAGTTTCTTTCGCCACCGATTTCTTCCGGGAGGGATGTCGTAGGAGCCGCGACAATTGCTCCTGTTGGTGAGTATACCAGCAGGTGTAAGGCCAGATAGGAGCGCACTATGTAATCTCGATAGTGCCCTGAGAAAACACAACCTTCTGCCTGTTGCTGCCAGTATGCCTTTGTTCTGGCAAGCTTGTTCAAGGAGTTATCGATGGCCCCAATAAGTGGCCTGTCCGAGCCATATCTTAACACGAAGGCAGCTTTATCTCCCCATCGTAGTTTAACGATAGCCGTGGCTTGGTCTCCGAGATCTTTGAATGGGACGGACGACGATAGTGATACAGGAGCTCGGCCACCTGTGACCACTACACCATACTGTGCGACAGTTAGCGAAGGATCAACTGTAGCATATCCTGGTTTGGGCTTAAATGTGACCGTGAGGTCGACTTCCCCGTGAGTGCACTCTGCCATACGATGGATTTCATTGAATTGTACGTGTTTGCCATCCGTCCGTTCGTAGCAGGGCATGAAGTCCGTTAACGTCACTGTACCAGTGTCAGTTTGAAAAACCGTCTGCAACACGTTGGTTTCACCCAAATAAGATTGACTGGATTCGAAGTGCAAGCTCGGTTTTATGCCAAACCTTCCACCTTTCTCATCGTCAAGAATGGCAGCAAATATGCTGGGCGAATCAAACCTGGGAAGACAGCACCAGTCAATGGAACCATCCCTGGCTACCAGGGCTGCTGAAACCATGTTCCCAATGATGCCGTAGTCACTAATCGGTTTATAGACCAAACCTGACACGCTCCTTAATTTCTCTTACTTGATACTATTGCCATAGCTACATAGACTTAAGGCCTTGTTCCTGTATCGACTATTCGCGAATAAAATCGCTGATCTGTCCCTGGCGACGCTCTCGCACGGTTGCCGGATCATGTCCGTACTTGTGTCCTCCAAATCCGTGCCGCATCATCGCTATTGCCCGTGCCCAAAACTTATCATCGTCGCGCGAGGAGATAAGCTGCATAACAGCCTGGGCAATGACGGGCACAGGAACCTCCATATGCATGGCATCGTCCACCAGCCAGTTCACTTCACCGGTGTCGTCGACATAGGCAGGTATCTTGTCTAATCCGTCCTCTTCTCGATATGCCGCTTCCATAAGGTCTATGAGCCAGGAACGGATGACAGACCCGTGGCGCCAGCATCGCAGTATCTCTTTGATATCGAGTTTTTCCCTGTAATGCTCAAGAAGGTCAACACCTTCACCAATTGCCTGGAGCATACCGAACTCTATTCCGTTATGGACAAGCTTGGTGAAATGGCCTGCTCCAGGCGGTCCAGCATGAACGTATCCCCCTGGTGTAGCAAGCTCGATCAGGATTGGTTCGATTCGGGCTATTGGCTCCATATCACCACCGGCCATAAAGCAAGCACCATGGCGGGCACCTTCCACACCACCGCTTGTCCCGAGGTCAACGAAGTTGATTCCCTTTTCAGATAGACTTCGATGGCGGCGTATTGAGTCGCCCCAGTAGGAGTTACCCGCATCGACAATAATGTCACCCTTATCTACATGTGGAATAATATCGTCGATAACGCTGTCGACAGCCGGTCCAGCAGGAATGTAGATGAATAAGGGTCGAGCTGGCGATAACTTGTCGCGAAAACCATCGAGACTATTAGCCTCTACCATGCCGGCCTTTTTTAATTCGTCAGACACACTTTTGAGATCAAAACCCACGACGCGCATGCCCTTCTCCAAGGCTCGAAGTGAAAGATTCGCTCCCATGCGGCCAAGGCCAACAATACCGAACTCCCTTTTTGCATCTGCCATGTCATTCTCCTTTATTCAGGATTGATTTGCATGTTATTAATGCTTAATTGCTTACCATGGGTTTTATAATAGCACAAGCAGGAGCGCCATCTCCTCCAACAATTCTCAGTGGTAAACATATGAGGTTGTATTTGCCAGGCGTTACATCTGATAGGTTCAGTCCCTCAATAGTCCATATACCACTACTGAGAAGTGTCTTATGTACATAGCGTCCGCCATGCTTGAAACTCCCGACAGACAGATAATCAACGCCAATCAACTGTATACCCCGATTCGCAATGTATTCTGGG
>SOHS01000081.1 GCA_004377135.1 Dehalococcoidia bacterium
GGACTGGCCCAAACGCTGAAGGGCGGGGTGATTATGGACGTGGTCACCCCGGAGCAGGCTAAAATTGCCGAGGAAGCCGGTGCCTGCGCTGTCATGGCACTGGAACGGGTGCCGGCAGATATTCGCGCCGACGGCGGAGTGGCTCGCATGGCCGACCCCACTATAATTAAGGCCATAATGAAAGCGGTGAGCATCCCCGTAATGGCTAAATGCCGCATCGGTCACTTTGTTGAAGCTCAGGTGCTGGAAGCCCTGGGCGTTGATTTTCTTGACGAGTCGGAAGTGCTTACTCCCGCCGATGAAAGCCATCATGTCTGGAAACATGATTTTAAGGTTCCTTTTGTCTGTGGCTGCCGTGACCTGGGCGAAGCATTACGCCGTATTGCCGAAGGGGCAGCGATGATTCGCACCAAGGGCGAACCCGGAACAGGCAACATCGTCGAAGCCGTGAGGCACATGCGGGCAGTCCAGGACGGGATTCGCAGACTTAAGGCTTTACCTGAGGAGGAATTAGCGGCTGAGGCGAAAGCCCTTGGCGCTCCTCTGGAGTTAGTACTGGAAATGCATAAAACAGGGAAGTTACCTGTTGTGAACTTTGCCGCCGGTGGTATAGCGACACCAGCCGATGCTGCTTTGATGATGCAGCTGGGAGCCGAGGGGGTGTTTGTGGGCTCGGGGATTTTTAAGTCCAGCGACCCCACAACCAGGGCGCAGGCCATTGTTAAAGCTACCACTCACTACCAGGACCCTGTTATCGTCGCTGAGGTGTCCAAGGGTTTGGGAGCCGCTATACCCGGCCTGGACATAAAAGCTATACCCCAGCAAGAATTGCTGTCCCCCCGGGGTTGGTGAGGTGAAGACAGGTATTTCACAGAATGCGAAGGGTAGTTACTGACGATTTAGACGCACTGCTTGATATCCTGCCACTCCATATCCGTGAGCCGCTCTACCAGCAGCCCGACCATAGCGAGCTTTTGGAGGTAATCTTAGATTTAGGGCGTCTCCCCGAAGCCCGTTTTCCCCATAGGGAGCTGGTCCTTAACTCCAGGGAGGTGAGCCAGTCTGATATTGATTATGTAGTATCACGCATTGGCGACTTCACCGGGGATAACCGCGCCGGGATAAACCACACCCTCCACCGCATCTCAGCCATACGCAATAGAAATGGCTACATAATCGGCCTGACCTGCCGTGTGGGCAGGGCTGTATTCGGCACCGTAAAGATGATTCAAGACCTTATCGAATCAGGCAACAACGTCCTGCTTCTGGGGCGTCCCGGTATAGGCAAAACCACTATGCTGCGAGAAGTGGCTCGAGTGCTGGCTGATGACTTCAAAAAACGCGTTATCGTAATTGACACCTCCAATGAAATTGCCGGGGATGGAGACATTCCTCATCCCGCCATCGGGCACGCCCGGCGAATGCAGGTAGCCGCTCCCGCTGAACAACATGCGGTAATGATTGAAGCGGTGGAAAATCACATGCCCGAGGTCATAATTATCGACGAGATAGGCACTGAACTCGAAGCCCAGGCAGCTCGTACCATCGCTGAACGAGGAGTACAGTTGGTGGGCACGGCACATGGCAACACTCTGGAAAACTTGATAATGAATCCTACCTTGTCTGACCTTATCGGCGGCATCCAGACGGTTACCTTAGGAGATGAAGAAGCCAGGCGACGGCACACCCAAAAATCTATCCTGGAGCGCAAGGCTCCGCCTACCTTTGATGTGGTGGTAGAAATTGTTGATTATTACAGGGTAACTGTACATCCTGTCGTGACCGAGGCTGTTGATGCTCTCTTACATGGGCAACCCCCAAAGGCAGAAGTGCGCTGGATGGATGAAGATGGTGAGGTAAAAAGGGAGGCGATAACTTCCCCTCTTATATGGGAAAGCAAGGAAGAGAAGCAGCAGGAAAAAGCACTGCGATTCTACCTCTTCGGCGCTAACCGGTCTCGATTGGAACAAACTGCCAAGGAAGGGCGCAAGGAGCTGAAAATCATTGCTGACCTTAAGCAAGCTGACATCTTCCTCACTACGCGAAGTTATTACCGCCGCAAGCCGCAGAAGATACGGGATGCCGAGGCACTGGGCATACCAATTTATGTCCTTAAAAGCAATAATGCCGCTCAAATGAAACAATGCCTGGACGCCCTCTATCCCCGTGACACTCAATATACCTATGTTCATCATCTACAGCGTCTCTTAGCTGAACGCCGCGGTTTCAACTCTGGTAACCGGAGCCTGGAACCTGGCGGCAAAAGGAAGTCGAGGTAATCCTTGGGACTGTTCATCACCTTTGAAGGTGGCGAAGGCTGCGGCAAAAGCACCCAGTCCAGGCTCTTGCTTAAGAAGCTCGAGCAGCAAAATGTCCCCGTGGTATTAACCCATGAGCCGGGAGGCACAGCTCTGGGCAACGAGTTAAGAAAAGCACTCAAGCGGAAAGGGGGCGCCCCTATTTCACCCCAGGCCGAGCTGTTTCTCTTGGCCGCTTCCCGTGCTCAATTGGTAGCCGAGGTAATTCGTCCTGCCTTAAAAGAAGGTAAAGTAGTCCTCTGCGACCGCTTCACTCACTCCACCATGGTCTATCAGGGCTATGGGCGGGGACTCGATTTTACTGCCATAAAGATGGTCAACAATATGGCAACGAGGTATCTCAATCCCGACCTCATAATACTCCTGGATATTTCACCTGAGCAGGGATTAGCGCGAAAGCAAAGCTTGAAAGACCGCTTTGAGCTAGAGGATTTATCGTTTCACCGGCGGGTGAGGGAGGGTTATGTCAAGATAGCCGCGGCTGAGCCCGACCGCTGGCTGGTGATAGACACCTCTCTACCTAAAGGGAGAGTTGCTGATATTATCTGGGACAGGGTGAGCCGGTTATTGCCCGACTTCTCAGACTGACTATTTTTGTCGTCCCGACAAGTCGGGATCTAAAGGCATGACTAAAGGTAAGGTCGCTGTGGCATTGAGCGGAGGGGTGGATTCTTCCGTAGCCGCTTTATTGCTCAAAGAAGCCGCCTATGCAGTGATAGGCATACATATGCGCCTCTGGGATTCTCCGCGCTCGGAATACCAGGCACATCGGGCGGAGACTATCTGCCGCATTTTAGACATTCCCTACCATCAGGTTGACCTGCAAAAGGAATTTGAGTTCTGTGTGGTTGACTATTTCTGCCGGGAATACCGGCAGGGGCGGACTCCCAATCCCTGTGTGGCCTGCAACCAGCATATAAAGTTTGGCTTCCTCATCGATAAAGCGCTCTCCCTGGGCGCCGATTATCTGGCTACAGGCCATTACGCCGGGGTAGAGCATTCCAGTGATGGACATCACTTGCTTAAGGCGACAGATGTCAGAAAAGACCAATCTTACTTTCTTTATACTCTAACCCAGGAAAAGCTCGGGCATATCCTGTTTCCTTTAGCCGAGTATAGCAGAGGCGAAGCTAAACAGATGGCGAAGCAGGCGGGATTGCCCACAGCCACCAAATCCAGCCAGGACATCTGCTTTATCTCCCAAAAGAACTATGGCACTTTCCTCAGCCAGAGATTTTCCACTCTGCCTGGCGATATTGTAGATACCCGGGGAAGGAAATTAGGTCAGCACCGGGGAATAGCTTTTTATACCATCGGGCAGAGGCATGGCCTGGGATTAGCCTTTGACAAGCCACTCTATATCATAAGGATAGAGCCTGAAGGCAATAGAATTGTGCTTGGCCATGAGGAAGAGCTCTACAGCCAGAAGCTCGCCGCTCAAAAGCTGAACTGGATATCGGGCAAGGCACAGCAGGAGCCCATTACTGTCACCGCCAAGATACGCTATAAATCAAAAGAGGCAGAGGCTACCCTCTTTTTCAGGAATGACACCGTGGATGTTCATTTCGCTCAACCGCAAAAGGCAGTAACCCCGGGGCAGGCCATTGTGTTCTATAATGTGGATGAGGTGTTGGGTGGCGGGATTATTGAAAGTTCTCAGCCCACAACTCAGGATGATGGAAAGGAAAGCTTTGTCTCAGCTTCCAAACCTCGATGAGGAAGATAAGCTCAAATCGCAGGGCTATGAGCTTATCGC
>SOHS01000153.1 GCA_004377135.1 Dehalococcoidia bacterium
TCCGTTATCGTTGTTCAAACCTAAAACTCTCTTTTTCTTTCGTATCTCTTCAGTTACAGCCAAAATGAGAAACCTTTCCACAAGAACGCCATAGAAATAATTGAGATGAGCCTGGTATTTAAAGTCACCAATTATATTCTTAAACTCATCTTTAGATAATTCTATTGGTGGTATACCGAAGAAGAGAAGATTTGCCCGCTCCTTTTCTGAAACAAATCCATCGAGCTCTTCACATAGCCTCTCCGCCAGAGCTAGCCAATCGAAAGCTTCGTTGTCAACAAGATATTGATAATGTCGCCCGTCGTAGTCCTCCTCAGGACTACTCCAGAGGCGAATTTCTTCAAGCACAGCCACATACCAATTCTTGCCTTCAGCAATAGCACTTTTTAGCTCTTGGATTGCCTGAGTATCTCGAGTGGACACTCCAGCCACCTCCATAATTATTCCGAAAAGTCATATTATAGCTCCGTCGGCCCAAGGACTCAAGGCACCGCATCCTCCTGTATGATTAATAATATGATAACCCTTGCCATCGTGAGCCTATCTATAATTGAGGGGTATTCCTACTTGTTTGCGACATCGGTCGGCTTACGCAGTGGTTTGAAAATGCCGCCAGCGCCTATATTGGAGACAACTTCCTCAGCTTCCTTGATGATCCTGTCTATCAACTCCTTGACCGTGGGAATGTCGTGAACAAGGCCTACTACCTGACCCACACTAAGCAAGCCGTTATCGGTATCGCCTTCTTCAAGCAATTTCAGTCCTACTCTGCCGCTGATGAGCGATTCCAGTTGATGTATATCGGCGCCTTGCTTTTCCATCTCGAGCACCTTTTCGGATGTGGGGTTTCTCAAGGCTCTCATCGTGTTGCGGAATGAGCGCAGCACTAATACTGTGTCACGCTCCGATACTGTGGTTAGGAATTCTTTTAGTTTGGGATGTCCTGGCGCCTCTTTGGTTGCCATAAAGCGGGTACCCATATTGACTGCTTCTGCTCCCAGTGCCAGGGTGGCAACAAGACCACGCCCATCACCGAAGCCTCCAGAGGCGATAACGGGAATTTCTACAGCGTCAGCAGTCAGCGGAATCAAGACGAGGGAGGTAACGTCCTCCTCGCCAGGGTGTCCGGCGCACTCAAAACCATCGATGCTGACGGCGTCGCAGCCTATTCGCTGAGCGGTGCGGGCAAAGCGGACTGCGGTGCATTTGTGTATCACCTTTACTCCAGCCGCCTTAAGCCGCTCCATATATGGCTCTGGGCTTCTGCCGGCTGTTTCCACAATCTTTACGCCGGAATCGATAACCGTATTTAAATAGCCGTCAATATCCACAGGGCGAAGAGTGGGCAGCAGTGTTATGTTTACTCCGAAGGGTTTATCGGTAAGCTCTCTGGTCTTTTTAATTTCAGCAGCCAGCCCCTGGGGGGTTGGAAATGTAAATGCCGTGATTATCCCGAGCCCTCCGGCGTTGGATACTGCAGCTACCAGCTCTGCCCGGGAAATCCACATCATTCCACCCTGGGTGATAGGATACTTGATACCGAAAAGCTCGGTTATGCGTGTTTTAAACATCGTGTTTCCTCCTTGCGGTATTTGTCCTGATTATAGCATCCAAGCGGTCAATCCAACACATTCACGCAGGCTTAAGTGTTCCTATCTTTCATAAGGTTTATCTCTACCTCCGCTATCTGTGGCACCTCGCCTGAGATGTCGGTTCCAGCAAAGAAGGCCTTACCGGTTCCAGTTAGTATGACGGCCCTTACCTTGTCACTCTTCCTGATGTCTTCGATAATTGAATTAATCCTGTGGAGTATTTCGTGTGTTAGAGCATTCAGTTTCTCGGTACGGTTAAGCGTTATTATGGCGATGCTATTCTCTTTATTGTAATGTACGCCCTATTTTCCCATTATGAACCTCCTTTTTCGTAATTATTCGGTAGCCTGCCAAGGCTGGATATTTCTCCGGGATTTCCTTGTGCCTACAAGGAAAAAGTGCCATCTAAGTCAAAAAGCACCATGCTAATCATCTATTTATATTTAAAATGGCAAGCAATTCTGTCAGGGGTACAGTATTTAATATATGCTGCGGCTCACACCAAGCCCGCCGAGCAACACCAACACCGAATCGCATAAAGTCCATGTGGGCGATGCTATGAGCATCGGTCCCGATGGCGAGCTTTACCCCCAAATCTCTAGCACGGAAAGCGTGGATATCCTTTAAATCAAGGCGGTCAGGCATGGCGTTGATCTCCATAATCTTATTGTACTTAGCTGCCGCCCGGAAGATGGCTTCCAAGTCTATGGCTACGGGCTCACGCTCTCCTATAAGGCGGCAAGTAGGGTGGGCAATAATATCAACATCGGGATTTTCTATGGCGTTTATTACTCTCCGGGTCATCTTTTCTTCACTTTGATTCATGGCGGAGTGCACAGCAGCAATCACCACATCTAACTCAGATAGAATTTCGTGCGGCAGGTCCAAGCTGCCATCCGCCCGAATATCAACCTCGATGCCAGTAAGCACACGAATTCCGGTTAAGCGCTCGTTAAGAGCTCTGATTTCAGCAACCTGCCTCCTCAGCCTCTCCACGTCGAGACCGTGGGCAATACCGCGCCCGGCGGAATGTTCCGTGATTGCGATATATTGATAGCCCATATCTTTGGCAGCCAGAGCTAGTTCCTCGATGGAATCATGCCCATCGCTCCATTCAGTATGCGTATGAATGTTTCCCTTTATGTCAGATAACTTCACGAGCTTTGGTATAGCCTCCTGCTCAGCCTTTTCTATTTCCCCCTGAGCTTCTCTGAGTTCTGGTGGGATATACTGAAGCCCCAGCCGATGATAGAATTCCTCCTCCGTAGAGAATTTTTCCAGCTTGCCTGTAGCTATAACAGTTATCCCATACTCACTCAGCTTTAACCCCTGCTTATGCCCTCTTTCTCTCAGGGAAATGTTATGCTGTTTATTCCCGGTAAAATACTGAAGCAAAGAACCAAAGCAATCGTGCTCCACCATCCTCAAGTCAACTTGCAACCCGCCGCTGACAATAACACTGGCCTTGGTTGACCCCTGGGCCAGCACCTGCCCTACGTGAGGCAGGGCAACAAAAGCATCTATAACATTCTTGGGGTTATCAGCAGTGCCCATGAGGTCAATATCACCCAATGTTTCCCGAAAGCGCCGTAAGCTGCCAGCGGGAGTGAGATTTTTCACGCCGGGGATGGAGCGAAGAGCGCCCAGGATTTCCTCGACAATGGGCAAAGCTTCGCCAATAGGGATGCGCTGGTCTTTGCGGCGCAATGCCTGGATTTGGTGCAGGATATTATCAGCGGTCTTCTCGCCAAGACGGAAGAGTTTAGCCACCCGTCCCTCATTGATTGCTCGCTCCAGTTCATCAACCGAGCTTATCCCTAATTCGCTGGAAAGCTTGTTAGCCGTCTTAGGACCAATCCCTGGTATGGCCAGGAGATTAGTCACCCCCTGGGGAAACTCGGCTTTCAGATTCTCATAATAGTCCAGCTTGCCGGTCTTTATCAGCTCGGTGGCCTTTTTAGCTATTGCCTCACCCACGCCGGGAATACTCTGTAAGTCCATCCCTTCGTCAATCATAATCTTTAATTCCCTGGGGTGGTGCTCAATGGCCCTGGCTGCCTTCTGATAGGCGCGAATCTTAAAGACATTCTCCCTCTTAAGCTCCAGAAGGTCAGCAATATCCTGAAATACCTTAGCCACCTCGCTGTTTTTCATGCCTTCGCTCGCATTCTCTCGTTCTTTGTTTATTATACCCCTGTTTCTCAAGCCTGTGGCAGCTGGAAATGCTTACCATCATCTCACAAGCTGCTCCAGGTCATTACCCTGAATAGTAAGGGCCACTGGGCATCTCTCCGTCTTGGTCATCCTTGTTGGAGCGGTGATTTTTAGGCTGATAAATCAGGCACCTACAAAATGCCTGTAAGGTCGGGACTTGCCCTGGACCACGTTTCTTTTTTGTCATTGCGAGCGAAGCATGGCAATCTCCCTGGCAATCGTCGAGGTCAGTAGACTTATCAGCTA
>SOHS01000071.1 GCA_004377135.1 Dehalococcoidia bacterium
GCAAGCGTAAATAAGCCAGCACCCTCGCTACCCTTCTATCATCGGGAACACATTAAGGCTTATATAACCTATGATAAAGCAACTTAATGTAAAGATGTTAACTCAATTTTGACCTGCGCCTTATTAGGTGAACCGTGACAAATATGGCGGCCATTATAACCACGAAGCCAATGACAATCCAGGCGGAATACTCAGGTCCCACGTCTTTCAACCCGAGCCTGGCCAGAGTCCCCAAGATAATCAATGTTCCATCATAGATAATGAAAGAAAATACGCTAGCCAGCACCACCTGATAGTAAGGGATGCGTATTGTGCCAGCAGCCACCGATGATACCTGCATCAAACCCGGTGTCAATCTTGCAGCGACTATCACCGGTATGGTCCATCTACCTAGCTTATTCTGAAATTGCTCAAGATTACGCCGCAGGAATTTGGAACGTCTACCGACCCAGTCTACGAATCTTGTGCCCAGCAGGCGGCTTACCCAGTAGATAATACTCGTTCCCAGCAAGCTTCCACCCAATAACATCATCAGGACAAGGAGCACCGGCCATGACAAGGCCCCCATTTTGTAGGTGGTAAAAAACAGGATGGTGTCCAGTACGAACGGGAATGGAATACCAATGTCGCACGATACGGTTATGAAGAATATGGCTGCCAGTCCCGTGGGATTATCGACGCTAATAGAAGCAGCTAGTGTAGAAAGTGCTCCGTTTATCCATTCGATCATGGTACGGCTCAGGCTATTGTGGCACAAAATGTAGGTAGGGACAATGCCCAATTTTTATTCAATTAAATTGTCTCAATAGGTGTGAGCTTCACGTTCAAGACGCGCAGAGTTTCCTATAGTAAAATGTTGTTATATGGACTTATACTGATATACCGCTTGCGGAGACAGCTAATGCCAAAAAATATGCCACCTCGCTTTGTCCTGATATTATGGCCTGTAGCGGACAAATTTTTGAGAACAATCTCTCAGACCAGGCCCGTGAGAGCCGATGATAGTGGCATTATTCGCTTCAATCTTCACCGCTACAAAGGCCCCACCAGAGTGCTAAACGACGGCTCTAAAATAAAAATCGGAGACACGATTATAGAGCTTCATTTGAACAACGCCTGGTTCAAAAGAAGGCGTAATCTGTATCTAAGTACCTCGCAATCGCCCCGGGAATTCCTTGGTTACTTTGCACAAGACCTCCGCATTCTAGCTCAGCAGATATCCAGCGGGATATTTGGTGATATTGCTGCGCTCCACGGCAGTACCCTTCTGCATATAGCCGCCAGGCGACTGGGATTCCAGGTTGACGAACTGCCCGATAGCTTATGGAAGCGGGGGGCCCGCTTCTATATGGCCGGGTTAATGCAAGTCTATCATCTGCGGGGAGGCGGAGTCTCTGGACTCAGAGAAAAGGCATGGGAGCTAAAAGAGGTCTGGCTTTCCAGGGCAGCGCTTCTGAACAAGTATGGCCCAAAACGTCCGTGAATTCGCTGGTATGTCGAAACCAGGCTTGCTAGGCTGAAAGCTCCCCTTCTGACTCGAGAAGCTCAGGTATGGTTACAAATTCAAACCCCTTCTCCATGAGGGTCTCAATGACGAAGGGTAGAGCCTGGATCATATGGCTACGGTTATAGCTTAGCCTGGTATCGCGACCATCATGCAGGACAATTACGCCACCTGGCTTTGCCCGCCGAAGAATAGCCTGTATGATCTCGTCGCCAGACTTCTCTGCCTTCCAGTCACTGGTCATGTTGTCCCAGGTAACCACTGTATACCCGAGGTTACGAACAGTTCGCATCATCCAGGGGGTGCGGAAGCCGTGGGGAGGACGAAAAAGCTTGGGCTCATGTCCGGTACACTCATAGATTGCCTGATGAGCCATCTCAATGTCACGGGCTACTGTTTTTCCCCGTCTCAGACATAGTGACTTGAGATGATGGTAGGAGTGATTTCCAATCACATTTCCTGCTGTCACTATTCGACGGCAGGTCTCAGGATAGCGCCGGGCGTTTTGTCCAATGATAAAGAAGGTCGCTTTTATTCTATATTGCTCCAATATACTAAGGACATGAGATGTGTATGGCTCGTTAGGGCCATCGTCAAAGGTCAGCGCAATCCGAAGGCAGTTGCGGTCGCCATTAGAACACACCTTGCCATAGAACCGGGAGCGAGGGTTTATCCCGTGGTAGGCAAACAGTGTACTCACAACACCAATATCAAAAACATAAATAGCCCTTCCTACTGCCTCAAACACGGGGCTGATATGCAACCAGAGCAAACCAAAGAAAAGAGCAACATACAACAAGGATGCTCTCACTCTCTGCCAGGAAAAATTGTCAACCACTGTTTGCCACGCCTTGGCTGGCAAGTCTTCCAGTTCTTCAGAAATTGGTTTATACCAGAAAAGGACCGAGAAGTAGTCCACAACCCAGTTCCAGTATTGATTCACCACGCCTATCCTCTTCAAGCGACGGGCCGAGGTGAGGACAAAGAGCCGGGGGATAATGCCTCCCTTACCAGCCTTCTTAAGTCTCAAGGAAAGTTCGTACTCTTCTCCGTAAAACCTGATGCTGGTATCAAATCCACCAATTTCCAATAGCACTGAACGCCTCACTGCGAAGTTACACCCCCATACGGCACTACCCTTATTAAAAGCTTTACGAAAAAGCTGATCTATGATAATGCTGATGAAATTACCGTAAGAGGCAATCCTGGCGATTCTGCCAGCATCGCAATAGGCATAGGGCCCGCTTATCACCACCGTCTCCGGCTCGCAGAGAAAGCGCCACACGATGGTCGAAAGCCAGTGGGCTGGTGCCTGAGTGTCGGCATCGATGAAGGCGATGATTTTTCCTGTGGCTACTTCTGCACCTTTTTGTCGAGCGCAGGCTGGACTTCGCTTACCTTCATAGACAACCTTGGCTCCCCAATCGCGAGCTATCTGGGCGGTATTGTCCGTGCTGGCATTATCAACTACGATGACCTCATACTCGCCGGCGTAGTCTTGGTTCTTTATGGACTCCAAGCACGAAAGCAGATAGTTTTCCTCGTTGTGAGCTGGTACGACCACCGACACGAAGGACATCCCTTTAGAGCGGGCTGTCGGTGCTTGCACTATGTTATCCTCGCTCATAACTTATTAACGCTGGAATACATAGCTTGCTTATATTATATCACATTGTCAAGACTCGTTGGTGGGACATCGGCATAACATAAATAACTTCTCCCGTAAGCTATGCTTAGCTAGCATAACATTTCGTCATTGTTACTACTTCTCCTGCTTGATAGAATGATTTGTAATGTTCAACTCCCTATTATATAGTTATTCATAAACGGGGATAGATTAAGGAGTTGCAACATGAAAGTCATAGGTATAGTCGGCAGTCCAAGAAAAAATGGCAACACAGAATTGTTAACCAAGCACACGTTTAAAGCAATTTCTGAGGAAGGGTTAGACACTGAGCTTATTCGGCTAGCTGGCCTGGAAATAAAACCATGCACTGCCTGTATGGCATGCAAGGAACAAGAGATTTGCTCTATCAAGGATGATTTATTTCCAATATACCTCAAAATGAAAGAGGCCGAGGGTATAATTCTAGCCTCACCGGTATATTATGGCTCGGCTACGGCGCTGATTAAGGCCCTTATGGAGCGCGTTGGCTATATCGCGCGCTGGAATGGTGAACCTTTCCAGCGTAAGGTTGGCGGGCCACTGGTAGTGGCACGACGTTCCGGCAAGAACTTCACAATTGCTCAACTTACCCTCTGGTTTCAGATTCTAGGGTTCTTTATTCCCGGTTCTACGTACTGGAATGTTGCTATTGGCCGAGAAAAAGGCGAAGTACAACAGGATGAAGAAGGACTTGAAACAGCCTGGAACTTTGGCAAAAATATGGCCTTTCTAATTAAGAAATTGAGCACTTGACGTAATTAAACATTCAGCCAACGTTTGTGAATAACATATTACCTGCCTTCTTCGTTAGATTTTCCAACAAATACACTATTGGTACCGTCATATACCCCTGAGAAACTCAGGCCTGAGCAGAGAAGG
>SOHS01000022.1 GCA_004377135.1 Dehalococcoidia bacterium
GAGCTTACTGGCTTTCCTGAGATCCTCGATGGCCGGGTGAAGACTTTGCATCCTGCTGTGCATGGAGGCATCTTAGCCCGACGTGACCTTCCCCAGCATCTATCCGAGCTAACCCAGAACCGCATTGAGCCCATTGACATGGTGGTGGTCAACCTCTATCCCTTTGTGGAAACAGTGACCAAGGCTGAAGTCTCCTTAGACGAGGCATTAGAGAACATCGATATTGGCGGACCCAGCATGCTTCGCTCCGCAGCTAAAAATTTCCCCTCTGTCCTGGTAGTAGTCGACCCCAGGGATTACGATACAATCTTACAAAAGCTGCGCCCGGGCAATATAGATTCAGAATATAGGAAGCGGTTAGCCCAGAAAGCTTTCCAGCATGTAGCCCTTTATGATACAGCCATCGCTCAATACCTTAACGAAGAAGCCTTTCCCGAAGAGATGACCATAGCCTTAAAAAAGGCTCGCAGCCTTCGCTATGGCGAGAATCCCCATCAGCAAGCTGCCTTTTACGTTGAGCAAAATGTGAGACAAAGTCAAGATGGACTGGCATCGCTAGAACAGCTTGGCGGGCCCGAAATTTCCTTTAATAACCTTCTTGATTTAGATGCTGCTCTAAACGTGTTGAGCGATTTTACTGCTCCCACCATTGCCATAATGAAGCACACTAATTCCTGCGGACTTGCCTCCCATAATGATTTAGCCGAGGCTTATCGACGAGCTTTAGCTGGCGACCCTGTAGCTGCCTTTGGCGGCATAGTTGCCAGCAATCGAATTCTTGATTTAGCTATTGCCAGGGAAATCGATAAGCATCATTTCGACGCCATTGTTGCCCCGGGATATGAAAAGGGTGCTCTGGAATTACTAAGACGGAAAGAAAGCCTGCGCCTTGCGAAAGTTGCCCCTTATCGTCCTTCGTCCTCCGAAACACATCTCGATTTTCGCCATATCGGAGGCGGCTTTCTGGCCCAGACGCCGGACACTTTAACCGAATCCGAACTTAAGCCTCGCATCGTAACCAAGCGCCAACCAAGCAAGACAGAGTTATCAGACCTGCTCTTTGCCTGGAAGGCAGTTAAAAGCATAAAATCTAACGCCATAGTTATCGCCAAGGACAAAACATTGTTAGGCATGGGAGCCGGACAGCCAAGCCGGGTGGTAAGCGTTGAGCTAGCTTTGAAAAGAGCTGGTGTCCAGGCTAAAGACAGCGCCCTTGCCTCAGATGCCTTCTTCCCCTTTACCGATGGCCCGGAATTGGCAATCAAGCACGGAGTTACCGCCATTATCCAGCCCGGTGGCTCGGTAAGAGATAAAGAGGTAATTGAGCTGGCAGACAAGTATAATGTTGCCATGGTATTTACCGGTGTTCGCCATTTTAGACACTGAACCGAGAAATACAAAGCACCAAGCTCTAAATCCTAAACTTTAAGAATTTGGATTTAGAATTTTTGTAGACTTTACATATTAGGATTTAGAGTTTCTATGAAGGAGGTGAGAAATGTTCATGATTAGCAAAGAAACTATGAACAGCGTTATGTCACTTAGAGAGAAGATAGCTGACCCGGGAAAAAGGGCAGAGTGTATTGCCGATGTGGAAAATATGATAAAAATGAAGGAATCCCATCTGGCAAGGGCAGACTGGGGTACCTGTTGTGGCAACATCTGCAATCTGGTACCACAGATAGAAAGCGAACTACAGATGCTCCAGAACACCTTGGATGTCTTAAGGGAGGAGGACAGCACGAAGGCAGCTTCTTTGTTAGAAGATTACATTGCTTTCTTGAAGAAAAACTATAATCCTGAACCTGATCATTCGTGATGTCATGGCTAGAGCAGTAATTGTATCAGATATGTTACGTGGCTTTCTCGAGGAAGGTTATCCACTTTATTGCGGCACCGAGGCCCGTAGTATCATACCCAATATTCAGAAATTACTGGAGCGAGAGCTAAAACAGGGCTCGAAAATCTTCTATTTATGTGACCACCATATACCCAACGACCCAGAATTTAAAATGTTCCCACCCCATTGCATTGAAGGTACTGAGGAAGCTGAACTCATACCCGAGCTTTTGCAATATCCCGGTGAAATAATACCCAAAAGAACTTTCAGCAGTTTCTACAACACTTCTTTAGACAAGAAACTGGAGGCAATCAAGCCCGAAACCATAGTCGTCTGCGGCGTAACCACCCATATTTGTGTTCTGCAAGCAGTAATTGATGCCAAAAACAGAGGCTATGAGGTCGAAGTCCCCGTTGACTGCGTTGCTTCCTTCGACAAAAAAGCTCACTTCTTCGCCCTGAACTATATGGAGAAAGTGCTGGGAGCCGAGCTTATTAAACCCTCGGTTAAGGTTTCTCCACCACGTTTCGAAATCCCCGATTCATGGTTGAACGGGGAAACTGCCGACATCTATTTTCCCCGCACCGTGGAAATACTTAAGAAAGAGGGGATTAATCCCGTAGCAACTATGGAGGTATTTCCTCGCCGAGCTGGTATCTTGTGCGGCATAGAAGAAGTCAAATCTTTGCTCGCCGAGGTTCTTCCTAAGGATAATTGTGAAGTATGGTCGCTATCTCAAGGCGAACCCTTCGGCAGAAAAGAAGTAGTCCTGCGCATAAAAGCCCCTTATCAAAGCTACGGAAGTTATGAAACAGCTTGCCTAGGCATACTCTCCCATTGCAGCGGCTGGGCCACCGCTGCCCGCGAATGTGTTGATGCTGCCCGATGCGTTCCTGTCATCAGCTTTGGAGCCCGCCATGTCCACCCCTCAGTGGTCGGCATTATGGAATACTCCGCTATAGTCGGAGGCTGCACTGGCTGCGCCAGTACCTCTGGAGCAAAACTTGCCGGCATCCAACCCACAGGGACTATTCCCCACGCCCTCATCATTATTATGGACAGCACTGCTAAGGCCACTCTTGCTTTTGACAAGCATATGCCTTCCGAAGTACCGCGCATTGCTCTGGTGGATACTTTTGAGGACGAGGTTAGAGAAAGTGTAACTGTGGCCAAAGCGATGCAAGGAAAGTTACAAGGCGTAAGATTAGATACACCTTCAGAAAGAGGTCGAGTTACTGCTGAACTTGTCAAGGAAGTTAGAGCCTGGCTGGACCTCGAGGGTTTTAAAGACGTTCAAATAGTTGTCAGCGGTGGACTTGACCCGGAGCGAATCAGCTATTTTATCGATGAAGGGGCACCTGTGGATATTTTCGCTGTTGGCAGCTATATCAGCGATGCCAAGCCCATTGACTTCACCGCTGACCTTCACGAAATAGAAGGCAAACCCATCGCCAAAAGAGGCAGAATGCCCGGCATCACCCCCAATCCCAAGCTGAAGAGAGTGATGTAAAAACTCCCAGAAGAAATTTATTACGCTTATTCATGTAATTAGCGATACATATATTAGCCTTGATGCTTCTATGTCTTTATGCTTTTCTTAACCTCTTCCACTATCCTGGGCAATATCTCACCCGTCTTCCCTTGAATTAAATAGTCTGATACACCTTCGTGGGTGAGCGGCGTAGGGTCCGCATTCACTTCTATTATCCTCACATTAGCCTTACTCCCCATTACATCCAGGCCCAGGACTGATCCGCCCGAATGAAATCTTACCATCCTGGGCAGATTGGCAAAAGGATAAACCACTGCTGATGTTCCGCAGATAAGCATCAAGTCACATCCTAAAGCTTCTTTCTCCGATTCCGTCATGACATCCAAAGGTATTGGCTCTTTGAAGTGAACCACATCATCCTTCAGGATAGCACCACATTGGCAACGAGGCGGAAGCTCATCCAGGGAGACTTCCTCTCTGGCAAACCTTGATCCACAAGAAATACATCTCACGGCATTGACACTGCCGTGATACTCTAAAACCCTCTTGCTCCCCGCCTTTTTATGTAGACCATCAATGTTTTGCGTGATTACACACTTTAGTATCCCCAGAGCTTCGAGTTCAGCCAGAGCATAGTGACCTGGATTTGGCTGAGCTTGCCTGATTTGTTCATGAAACGTCCCGTATGTCCCCTGAAGACC
>SOHS01000083.1 GCA_004377135.1 Dehalococcoidia bacterium
CGATTGGGACGGGGAGACTTGTCCCAGAGGGTTCAACTACGGGGCGAAGGCGAAGTTGCAGCACTGGCTCAAGCCTTTAACACTATGGCCGCCGACCTGGAGCACGACGAGCAATTACGACGGAATCTAATTGCTGATGTTGCTCACGAGTTGAGGACTCCTCTTTCCAATATTCAGGGCTATCTGGAGGCAATTCGCGATCGAGTAATGAAGCCAAATGCCGCTACTATCGGCTCCCTAAATGAAGAGGTAGCTCTGCTTTCACGACTGGTTAATGAGCTCCAGGAGCTAAGTCTCGCTGAAGCGGGCGAACTGAAACTGGTTTATCAAGCGGAAGACATCACCAAGTTAGTTAAGCAGGCAGCAACTCACTGGCAGCCCCAGGTGGCAGCAAAGGATATATCGCTGTCTCTTGACTTGCCTGATAATCTGCCACTGGTTAATATTGACTGGCAACGGGTCAACCAGGTGCTGCATAACCTTCTGGAAAATGCGGTGGCTTACACCGGTAGAGGAGGCACCATCACTGTGGCTGCTGCAAAACAAGGTGACTGGATAGAGGTTAGCGTGTCGGATACCGGCGAAGGCATACCTGCTGGGGATTTGCCTAATATTTTCGAGCGCTTCTATAGAGTGGACAGGTCCCGCGCCAGAGCTACAGGTGGCAGTGGTCTGGGGCTCACTATTGCCAGGCGCCTGGTGGAAGCTCACGGCGGAAAAATCACAGTCCAGAGCGAGCTGGGAAAGGGAAGCCGTTTTTCATTCACTCTATCTATCGCAGAATAACACTTGCTATGCCGCGTGATTGATACTCAGCCATTGGGTATGTCACCAGTCCTTTATTTTTATTTAGCGTTCTAGTATTATACAAGACGCATGCTTAAGAAGGATTCTATATGAATAAAAAGCTATTGTTTGGCTTATTAGCTTTGGGTGTGATAATGATAGTGGTAGGCTTGGTGATTGTATTTGTAGGCTTTCCTTAGCTCGATTGCTCTTGCCACTTAAGTTCCTCGTCGCATACCAAATGAGTTACCACTGGACTAATATCGGGATGTTTGCCATTCCATGCGTATATTGAAAGTTCAATCTTTTCGAATCTTTAATCTAAGGGCAAGTTAAAAAAGGCTTTGGGGTTTTCATAGATTACCTTATATATATCCTTATACGGTAATTTGGCTCTTCTCAAAGCTAGGGCTACCATCGGGACAGTGAAGTATCCGTCGCCTGAAGCTACCTCACTATTGATGATGAATCTATCCAGCTTATCCCGGTTATTCAAAATCAGGTTAGCCGCAGATTCCGGTGGCATTTTATCGAAGCAAATGCTCAGACCTACCTTCGCTCCAGAAGCCATTCTGAAATCAAAGGTGCTCTCACCCGCGTGATCTAATATCACTCTGTCCATAGGAAATTTTTCTTCCTTGATGATATTAATGACCTGTTTGATGATTTCAGGTCCTTGGGGCGCTAACCGGATAGGCGTATGACAAATTATAGGCAGGTTATGTGATTTGGCGATTTGAAGCTGCGTGCGGAATAACCTTTTTTCAAACGCCGTACCCACATCCAAACCGATTTCTCCCATGGCTACCACTTTGTCATTTTTGAGATAATCCGGAAGCCGTTTTAAACATTCCTCAGCGCCTTTTTCGGTTAGTCCATAAAAAGGCACACCAAGGGAGACAAAAGCTTCATATCCTATGGCGCTGCCTCGTTTCAGCTCAAAGCCTAAAAACCTCTCCCAGAGGGTAAGGACAGCATCAGCTTCGAAAATCCCATTCATGGAATGCAACATAGGTGTGACACAAGCCTCCATACCGGTTAAGGCAATTTTCATCATTACACCGTCATCCAGCAGGATAGTATGAAGATGCGGATCAATATATCTCATATCAAAACCTCCTTATCTCAATATTATAGTCGGACCAGGCAGACGTCAATTTTAGTTTTACTAATGAATGGGATGTTTGTCCTCGCATGCGTCTGTGCTAGCTACTTAAATATAGTCGTGTTTGTCCAGTGATGTGTGCAACGGTTTGAGATCGTTTACTCCTTCCTTGAATCCGCAATTACTCATGAGATGTCCAGGCCTTGGCTAGTAGACACGAGTTGATGAAAGGATATAGTTAGCAATCCTCTGAATGGTTGCCCAATCTTGGCTTGTCAGCTCAAATCGCCTATCCACTTGCAATGTCCAACCTTGAAATTCCTTGGCATAGCTGTGAACTGTCAAGTTGCCAATCCTTTTCGCCAGGTCTTTTACTGCTTCATCGTTGGAAAGAACTTGGACTAGTCCAGTATGATGATCGTTACCTTTCCAGGTCACATCGACTACTTTCCCGAACAATGGAAATACCTTTTTTCTTATTGTCTTGATGTCAACCGCTTGGTGATTTGTGAGGGGTCTCTCATCCGGTATAACAAGAATGACCCACCATAGAGGAGGGCTGTTTTTACTCCCATCTTTTTTCAAGATATTTATCCATCTGACCAATCCTTCTGGTATATCTATAATTCCCAAAGAACGTTGATACCATGAATTCTCTATTTTTTCTTCCGCTCGGCCACGTTCAGCCAAGACCGCTCTAATACCCAAGGAGTTGAGGTTCTGAGCTAATTTATCCCTTGATTTATCACGGAATATTTCTTTCATTTGTTAGAATCATAATTATAGTGTATTGGAGATAGCAATTAAACCATTTTGTTTCTGTGGAACAAACATCGGGATCAATGTTCCGTTGTAGGTACAGCTATACTGAAGAAAGAAGATATAGATTAGCTCATGTTTGACTTGGGAGATATGTCATTATATGATGAACATTTGGATGTATGTCCGAATGAAGGAGGTTGCGATGACTACCTCAATGAAACAACATTGGGATAATGTGTACTCTTCCAAAAAGATAAATCAGTTGGGTTGGTACGAAGAAATTTCAGCACCATCTTTAGAACTGCTTTCAAAGTGCGCCATTAACAAGGGCGTTACTTTATTAGATATTGGAACGGGCGCATCAACATTGATTGATTCTCTGATTGAAGCAGGTTTTACCAATATTATCGCCTCTGATATCAGTGAGACGGCTTTAAGTAAATTACGGGAGCGATTAGGAAAAGAAAAAGCCGCCTTAGTTAAATGGATCGTTGATGATATTACTAATCCCGTACATATACAGAGTCTAGGAGAAGTTGATGTGTGGCATGATAGAGCTGTATTACACTTTCTTGTAGAAGAGGATGAACGAAATGCATATCTAGCTACGTTAAAAAAGGTAGTCAAACAAGGCGGTTATGTACTTATCGCTACATTTTCACTAAATGGAGCTAAGAAGTGTAGTGGTTTAGATATTAGAAATTATGATGAGAAATTACTGGTAGAATTCATGGGAGAAGAATTTGAATTAATAGAACACTTTGACCATATGTATTATATGCCCTCTGGCGAAGCTAGACCGTATATATACACTCTATTTCAAAGGAAACAAAAAATTTAGTCCGTTTCATAGTATTAACTGGATAATAGTTATTTTAATGTTATTCGCTACCATTGCACGAACATTGGCATGACTACATGAACGTAATTGTCCACGCCTATAGGGCGGAGAGTTCCCGGGCTCGAGGGGGTGGTGAGTTCTAGAGCCACCTGGGCTTGAGGAAGGACAGATAGAACATCCGACAGATATTTTACATTGAAGGCGATTTTCGCCTCTTCTCCGTCAGTGAGAGCGTCGATTTCACCAACATTGTCTCCAACCTCCTCAGCCTGAGCAGAAACGGTTACCTTTCCTGGAGTAAGTTCACCGCCCGGGGTAATGACTATGCGAACTATGCCACTGGCATCGCGAGCAAATATGGAGGACATTTTAGTAACCCGCAGAAATTCATTAATGTCCAGTACAGCTCGCGTGGTATAGGTTTGAGGAATAACCTGGGAATAATTGGGGAAGGAGCCTTGTATAAGCTGTGAAACCAGCTCAGCATTCTTGAGACGGAAGAGAATCTGGCTCTTTTTTTCGTTTACGGTAATTTCTACGGGTTCTTCCTGCTCACTAAGAAGGCGATTCACTTCATTTAAAGTTCTCGCCGGGACTATAACCGTAGTTTTTTCGCTGACTGGCGAGCCGAGGGTTGTATTATGAACAGCTAACCTGAAGCCATCGGCAGCCACCAGATTAAGCTGCTCGCCATCGAACTCAGTGTTAATTCCAGTTAACACCGGGCGGGATTCTTCAGTGGCAGCAGCAAAGGCGACCTGCGTAATTCCTTCCCTGAGACTAGCCGCCTCAATGGTGGTAGTTATGCCATCGTTTATCTGAGGGATAGGGGGGAAATCTGCGGCATCGATGCCGTGAATATGGGCTTGAAAGTGGCCACTATTAAGCTCCAGAATGCGGCTGTTGGCGGGAAGATTGATTTCAATTAAGTCGTTGGGCAAGGAATTAACAAAGTCGATGAGCAAGCGGGCAGGTACAGTGATGTCGCCTTCTTTTTTCACTTCAGCACCAATCCAGCACGTGGTAGCCATTTCCAAGTTGGTAGCTGCCAATTTGAGGCGCGATTTCTCAGCGGACAAAAGGATATTTTGGGTGATAGGTAATGTGGACCTAACAGCTACAGCTCTCCCTACAATGCCTAGCCCCCTATTTAGGTTTTCTTGATGACAAGATAATTTCATGGAATACCTCCCCCTGTGTGTATGATGACAGTATACTATCAATAACTGTAATAATCAATGACTCGATTCGACTTGACATAATACTGGCTTCACTAAAGGCACATTGCAACTGACTATTATGGTCAAGCTGGATTACTTTCTTGACTGCAAGCTAGTCTTTTCAACTCAATAAACCTTCTGGTACAAGACCATCTGGGTGTAATGACCGTCCATAGAGTGCAGTTAATTCCTTTAACCTGTCTTTGATTGTTCACGAGATCTTACTGCCCTTTTTTTGTTATCTGCCCCAGTATACAATATAATACAAACTGTAAAAAAACCTATTATCGCCATTGGGACAGGGTCTGCAAGTTGAGAGAAGAAGAATATAATCTAAGCTGACGGTTTTTGCCAAGTTAGGGAGTTAGGCTACGAAGATACCCATCAGGATAATCTATGCGTAAAATCAAGAGCAAGCCTTACTTTTAAAAGAAACGTTAGTTTTGGCAAACGGTCCTAATTGTATAGCTAACACTCGGAGCAGGAGTTTAAAATTGTGTGAGAGTGCTGATGATTTAATTCTTGGCGTTGACCTTGGAGGCAGCAAAATACTGACGGCTGTAGTTAAGTCTCGAGGCGAAATACTTTCGAGTGATGAAAGTACAACGCCCGCCACAGAAGACCGCGAGGTAGTCATCCAGTCCATTCTAGACTCGGCACATAGTGCCTTGGGGCAGGCGAATTGCACTATCTCAGAGATTTCCGCTATAGGCATCGGGGCTCCCGGCATCTCTAATCCTGAAGCGGGAATTCTATTTACTTCACCGAACCTACCAGGATGGCGAAACGTTCTCTTGAGGGATATAATCCAAAATAAGTTAGGTAAAAGAGCCTTCCTCATCAATGATGCTAATGCTGCTGCCCTGGGTGAATTCTATTTCGGTGCCGCCCGGGGTGTTCGTAACTTCATTTATATTACTCTTAGCACGGGCATCGGCGGAGGCATTGTCATTGATGGCAAGATTTATACTGGAGCTATTGGTACCGCTGGAGAGGTGGGGCATATGACCATTGACGACAAAGGTCCAATTTGCAACTGTGGAAATAGAGGTTGTTGGGAAACGCTGGCCTCGGGGACAGCCTTGGCCAGGGAAGCAAGGCATCGGATTAAGGAAGGCATCAAAACATCCATCTTGAAATATGCCGAGGGTGATGTGGAAAAGGTAACGGCGCAGGTCATTCATAGCGCTGCCGAGCAAGGTGATAGGCTGGCTAAAAAACTTATTTCTCGGACTGGCTACTATGTCGGTGTAGGACTAGCTAATTTAATAAACATATTCAACCCTGAGTTGATAGTTATCGGTGGTGGTTTATCAAACATTGGTGACATGTTGCTCAGGCCAGCCTTCAAGGTAGCTGGAGAGAGGTCATATAAGGAAGCATTCCAGGCGGTGCGCTTTGCCTCTGCTGGGCTAGGACGGAATTCCGGCGTGCTCGGTGCTGCTGCCTTTGTCCTCCAGGAGATGAAAAAAGACCTTTGTGAATAAAAAAAGGACATGGTCTGTCAGGAAGTGATGTGATGAACATATCTATCGGCAAGTTAAGAGGACTCCAGCAATTGGCTGATTCCAAGGGTATAATGACAATGTGTGCTATTGACCACAGGGGAGCACTTAAGCGGGCCCTGAACGAGGAAAACCCTGATGCTGTGAGTTACCAGGATATAGTTGACTTTAAGCTCGATCTCTGTCAAGCGGTAGCGCCTTTTGCCAGTGCCATATTGCTTGACCCGGAATATGGAGCTGGTCAGGCTATAGCTGCGGGTCTCTTGCCCGGGCCTAAGGGGCTTCTTGTCAGTGTGGAAAAGACTGGCTATACCGGAGACAGTACGGCTAGAATTACTGAGCTTCTACCTGGCTGGAGCGTAAAAAAGGTGAAGAAAATGGGAGCTTCAGCGGTCAAGCTTTTAATATACTTCAGGCCCGACCTGAAGGATGTCGCCTCAAAACAACTCGATTTGGTAGCAAGGCTAGCCGACCAATGCCTTGAAGAAGATATAGCCTTTCTGGTTGAGCCAGTGAGCTATCCTGCTAACGAAGGCGAGGTATCATCAAAGAAGTTTGCTGAGGTAAAGCCTGGCTTGGTAATCGAAACTGCCCGACAGATTACTGCCTTGCCCATCGATGTGTTGAAAGCAGAATTCCCGGCAGATATTAGGTTTGAACAGGATGAGGAAAAATTACTGGAGTTATGCCAAGAGTTAAACGAGACATCGCGACTTCCCTGGGTGCTGCTCAGTGCTGGTGTTGACTTTGAGTCGTTCAGGAAACAGGTGAAGATAGCCTGTAAGGCGGGAGCCTCTGGTTTTTTGGCGGGGCGTGCCCTCTGGCAGGAGGGCGCTCAAATTCGTTCCCGGGAAGAAAGAATGGATTTTTTCCGGAATACGGCTGTTCCGAGGTTGAAGGAACTAGCTGAGATAGCTGATAGCTACGGAAAGCCGTGGTATTCTAGAATAGGGGCTGAAAACGGCAAATTGGCTCCCGTGACTGAGGGCTGGTATCGGAGTTATTAACAAGTAATACTTCGGCAGAGCCAGGCAAATATTATAGCAGAATACGGCTTGTGCTATAGCATGAATAACCACATTGATAGGCATCTCTTTAATAATCTATTTTAAAAAGAGATGGCTCTAAAGTTACTGAATGGAGGATATATCTCTGGCATCTAAACTGAAAGGCGAAGCTATTGGGCACTCGCAACCTTCTATACAGACAGTGCCATTCATGGTTCAGCATAACTTAAGTTGGAGGTATTGATATGGCTTAGGTAGGCATTTTACTGATAGCTATTCTAGTTTCTTTCATCGTCGTCCGAATTGGAGGCTTTGCCCTCCAGTTAACCGGGATAGAACCTGATGTAGCTAGATTTCAGGCGTTATCTGCTTTCTCAGGAACGGGCTTCACGACGAGAGAAGCTGAACGGGTGGTGGGACACAAAACCAGGCGCAGAATTGTGACCATTCTCATTATATTGGGAAACGCCGGCATGGTCACTGTAATTGCCACTTTAGTGGCATCTTTTACCCAGGTGAGCGGTTACATGTGGTTTTTCATTCGCCTGGCCATAATAGTTGGAGGCATATTCGGCCTCTATCAACTAATTATAAGAAGCAATGTTGGCCAACGATTCGTTGACTGGCTGCAAAGGCCGATTATGAACCGAATTCTTAGGGAAGCTCCAGCGGTTGAGGAAATATTCCATGTGGAGAAGGACTGGGCTATTAGTCTTGCCAGGATAAGAGGAAGATCGAAGAGTATTGGCTTGTCTGTGGCTGATATCACCGCGCAAGGGGACATAGAAATCCTTGGTATAGACAGGGCCGGCGCTTACCTGACTAGGCCGGATAGGGAGGAGAAAATCGTGGAAGGAGACCGGCTTCTGGTTTATGCAAATAGGAAATCCGTGAAGCGAATTTTGGACTAGTAGCCTTGCTAGTTTTCTAGCTTATTCGGCCAAATTCCTTCTCGAGTTGATGAGAACTTAAATGAATCATGGTTGGCCGGCCGTGGGGACAACTGCGCGGTTGCTTGGTTTGCTCTAGCTGCTTTATTAGCTCCCGCATCTCTTCATTGCTTAGCTGCTGCCCCGCTCTGATAGCACCATGGCAAGCTAAAGATTGGGCTATCTTTTCTTCCCAGGGATTGGGACTTTCCTTGCTGGCAAGGCTATCAAGCAGCGCACTTATTATCTCAATAATATTCGCCCTGGCCATTAGTGCCGGTATGGCGCGTATCACATAGCTTCTATTTCCGAAAGGCTCAACGGTGAAGCCAAATTCGGCCAGAAACTCTTTACTAGCTTTCAATGTCTCTTCCTCTCTGGGGCTAAGCTCTATGGTTATCGGCTGGAGTAATCCCTGGACTTCAACTTCCTTTTGTGCCCACTGCGCTGAAATTCGGTCATAAAGTATACGTTCATGAGTAGCATGCTGGTCTATGAGATAGAGTCCGTTGGGTCCCTCGGCGATAATATATGTGTTGGCAAGCTGCCCCAGTACCCTCAAAACTGGTAATTCCATGGTCGGCAGCTGGTCGACAACAAAAGTTGGCTCGTTATCCATTATCATGCGAGGACTCTGCCACTGCCCTGAGCTGATTGAGAAGGGCACAGACTTAGAGCTGGCTATAGGAGTCCTGGCTAATGCCTCCTTTATGGCTTTCTGTACGCTGCTAAAGACTGCTTGCTCATGGCAAAACTTTATTTGTGCCTTAGCAGGGTGAATGTTGACATCAAGCTCTTGGGCCTGTAGGGAGATATTAATTACCGCAATAGGGTGCTGGCTATCCATAAGTAAGCCATGATAGGCTTCCTCGGTCGCCCGGGTCAACAAAGGACTACGCACCCACCTCCGGTTGACGAAAAAGCTGAAATAGTTGCGATTAGAACGGGCTAATGAAGGTGGGCTTGTTAAGCCGCTGACTTTAACCAGGCCGTCCCCTTGCTCTACCTTTAGCATCCTTTGAGCTATCTCTGAACCATATATCTCGCCTATCACCTCACGCAGGTCACCATTGCCTGTAGTGCGCAGGCTGGGGCGTTTGTCAAGAACCAGGCTGAACTTAACCTCGGGAAAAGCCAGGGCGTACTGGCTTACCAAATGGGCGATGTGGCTATTTTCTGTATTTGCCGATTTGAGAAACTTAAGTCGTGCGGGAAAATAGCGAAATAAGCGGCGCACGGTTACGGTAGTACCTTGGGGCCTAGCTCGGCTCTCCCTGTGAATTACTTCTCCTTTTCTTAAATGCAGGTAGCTGCCAACAACCTCCGAAGATGTTTGGGTAATTATTTCGACTTCGGTGACAGCGGCGATGCTGGGCAAAGCTTCACCCCGAAAGCCGAGGCTGGAAATTTTCTCCAGATCGCTTAAATCGTCAATCTTGCTCGTGGCATATCTGTGAAAGGCGATTTCTAGCTCCGATGTCGGAATGCCAGTGCCATTATCACTCACTTTGATTAGTTCTACTCCACCGCCCTGGGCCTCTACGGCAATCTGAGTGGCACCCGCATCGAGGGAATTCTCTACTAGCTCCTTGACAACCGAGGCTGGCCTCTCAATTACCTCCCCGGCAGCGATCTTGGCGATAACCGCCGACTCTAAAACCTTAATCTGCATCTATGTCCTATTATACACGGTTACGTGTATTTTGTCAATAGGTTACGAGGGAAAATTGAAATATTTCTCGATTTTTTCCAGGGGTGCCAGGCTGGCCAGGAGCTTCTTAACTCCCGCCTCTTCAAAGACTACAGTCAGTTCCTGGTCATCCCTGGTAGGAAGGCAATTCATCACTATGCCGGGGCCAAATTTGCTGTGGCGGACATGGTCACCCACCTTTAGCGCTAGAGTGCCAAGAGGAGGAGGTGAAGACTGGGAGTCTCGATTAAAATCGGGACTAGCTGCGAGAGCCGGTCTCTCTTCCCACAATCCTCTTGGGCTTATTAGGTGGGGTGAGATATCCTGGAGAAAACGAGACGGCGGGTTTGCCGTGCTGCCGCCGAACAAACTTCGCCGATAACTGCGTAAAAGATAGAGTCGCTTCTTGGCTCTAGTTATTCCCACGTAGCAAAGGCGGCGCTCCTCTTCAATCTCTTCCGGGGCGTCGAAACATTTCCTGTGTGGGAGAATCCCTTCCTCCAGGCCGACAATAAAAACTGCGGGGAATTCCAGGCCTTTAGCTTGGTGCAAGGTTATCAGGGTCACAGCATCAGCTTTTTCATCCATCTCATCTATGTCCGATACCAGGCTTACTTTTTCCAGAAATGTGGCTAAAGCCTCTTCAGGGTCAAGCTCATCATATTCACTAGCGACACTTTTCAGCTCAACTATGTTCTCCCATCTATCCTCCCCATCTTCCTTGTTCAGAATATATTCTTTATACCTGGTATGCTCCAACACTTTATCCAGTAGAGCAGAAAGATTTAGCTCACGGCTCTGAGCAATGAGTTCAGCCATAACAGTATCAAATCCGGCCAGGGCTTGAGAAATACGATGAGGAAGGATTTTTTCATTTGCAACCTGTTTTATAGCTTCGAAAAGGGAGGAATTATGAGTTTTTACCCAGGATTGAAGCTGGCTGAGGGTACGCTGCCCGATGCCCCTTACCGGAACATTTATTATCCGGACAAGGCTAACGTTGTCCTGGGGGTTGTGAATGAGCCTGAGGTAGGCAATGATATCCTTAACCTCTCTCCGTTGGTAGAAGCGCGTGCCGCCAACAAGCCTGTAAGGCACACCATACCTCAGCAAAGTTTCTTCCAATGCCCGTGATTGAGCATTAACTCGATACATGACGGCGCAATCTTTGAGGGATATTTGTTCTTGACCGATGAGCTTTTCGACCTCGTTGACCACAGATTGAGCTTCTTCCTCGGCATTATAACTTTCGATAACGGTTACAGAAGCCCCATCTTCGTTTTCCGTCCATAGTTTTTTGGGCTTGCGCTGTAAATTTGCTGAAATGATGTCTGAAGCTACCTCTAAAATAGTTTTGGTGGAGCGATAGTTTTGCTCCAAAAACACTACTTTGGCTTCGGGGTAATCCTTCTCGAAGCTCAGGATATTACGCAAATCAGCGAATCTCCAGGAATAAATAGATTGGTCGGGATCGCCGACCACGCACAGATTCCGGTATTTTCCCGCCAGATGCTTCATCAACATATACTGGACGATATTGGTGTCCTGAAATTCGTCGACCAGAATGTGAACATACTTTGACTGGTATCTTTTAAGAATTTGAGGGTGGTCCTGGAACAACTGCACCGTCTTCATCAGCAAGTCGTCGAAATCCACCGCCTGGCCCTGGCTGAGCAATTGCTGATAGCGTTGATAAATCCTGTGGACTATTTCCTCAAAATAGCTGCTAACCCGCTGGGCGTAGTCCTCAGGGCTGATAACACGGCTCTTAGCTGCGCTGATGGCTGAGCGCAAAGTCCGGGAAGGATACTGCTTGGGGTCGAGATTCAGTTCTTCCAGAGCTTGTTTTGTCAGGCTTAGCTGGTCTTCTTCATCGTAGATAACAAAGCTTGAGTCAAGCCCGATGGCTTTGCCCTCACGGCGGAGAATTCGGGCACAGATAGCATGAAAGGTGCCCAAAGTCAAGGCTTCTACTACCTGTCCCAAGAGCTGTTCAAGTCTCTCTTTCATTTCCCGGGCGGCTTTGTTGGTGAAGGTAACTGCCATGATGTTGTTAGGGCTAACGCCGAAGGACTTAATCAGATAGGCGACCCGGTGGGTAATCACTTTGGTCTTGCCGCTGCCGGGTCCAGCCAAGATAAGTACAGGCCCTTCGATGGCCTCCACAGCTTTTCTCTGGGCGGGATTAAGCGTGGCTAAGATATCCATGAGGACTCAATAACTATTATAGCATTGAGGGGAGGAACCCCCAAAGAGCGGGCTGGGGCTCAGGAGGACAACACAGGCTCTAATAGGAAAGTGCCAGGTTGAGCTAGCTAAGCTTTGTTGCTATACTTGATTCCGAAAATGATTGATTGGAATGATTGCCAAAAGAACTTAGGAATATCTTTCCGCCAGGAATATTTACTGGAGCAGGCTTTCACGCACCTATCTTACCTTAATGAAAATCCTGGTTTCGCCCGGCCGAGCAATGAACGCTTAGAGTTTCTTGGTGATGCCATACTTAACTTCATTGCAGCGGAAAAGCTGTATGAAGAGTTTTCCAAACTACCTGAGGGAGAACTAACCGAGATTCGTGCCTCTCTAATTTGCCGCGACACCTTGGCTGACCTAGCTTCTTCACTCAAGCTCGGTGACTGGCTCTTGTTAGGGCGAGGTGAGGAAGCAAATGGAGGGAGGACGAAGGCGAGCAACTTAGCAAACGCTATGGAAGCACTGATCGGTGCTTTATATTTAGACCAGGGGCTAGCCAGAACCAGGAGATTTGTTCTCAGGCAGTTCAAGCCTGAGTTGAAAAAAATAAAGGCCGGGAAGACACCCCCAAACTACAAGGCATTAGTGCAAGAGTTCATCCAGGGACAGAAGAGACCAACGCCGGTTTACCGTTTGGTGGAAGCTACGGGTCCTGACCACAGCAAGCAATTTACCGCTGAAATCCTGGTGGAGGGAGAGGCACTGGGCAGGGGGACAGGAAAGAGTAAGAAAACTGCTGAGATCCAAGCAGCAAGAGCAGCTTGGGAAAAATTGAGGTGTAGCCATGGGTAGACGAGATTATAGACGACGAGAATCAAAGAAACCCAAGAAGGGGACACAGAAAAGCAAACCGATTTCGGAACTCGTGCCACAGATGGAGACAGAGGTAATCAAGAAAAAGAGGAAGCCTGCTGAAGAGTACGAGGAATAGATTAAATTGGCAGCTTACCTGGAGCTTTACCATAGTGGCAAGCTAAGGGAACGAATAGACGCGGCTGTATCTTTGCTTGAGAGTTGCTCCGTATGCCCTCGTAGTTGTGGTGTGAACCGCCTGGCTGGCGATGTAGGCAAATGTCGCACACCCCGCGAAGCAATTGTATCCAGCTATGGGCCACACTTCGGCGAGGAAGCCCCGTTAGTGGGCAGACATGGTTCGGGTACTATATTTTTCACCAACTGCAACCTCAGGTGTCTGTTCTGCCAGAATTATTCCATTAGCCAGCAAGGCGAAGGCCAGAAAGTGAGCAAAGAAGAGCTGGTTGATATGATGCTCTCTCTTCAAGCTAAAGGATGCCACAACATAAACCTGGTATCCCCAACCCACGTAGTTCCTCAAGTTCTGGAGGCACTGGAGCTAGCAGTGGAGTCAGGTTTGCATCTCCCCTTGGTATACAACAGCGGTGGCTATGACTCGGTGGAGACATTGAGGATACTCGACGGCATTGTCGACATTTATATGCCTGACATGAAATATGACGATGAGGAGACTGCTAGAGAATTGTCGGGCATTGAAAACTATCCTGAGGTAAATAAAGCAGCAATCAAAGAAATGCATCGGCAAACAGGTGACCTGGAGATAAACGAGGAGGGAGTGGCTCAGCGCGGACTCCTGGTTCGCCACCTGGTTTTACCTCACGGGTTAGCAGGAACGAAAGGGATAGTGAATTTTCTCAGCAAGGAAATTTCCCGCAACACCTATGTCAATATCATGGATCAATATCATCCCTGCTACAAGGCTTTTCAAATTCCAAGTTTAGGGCGGCGAATATCACCCGCAGAATTTCGTGAAGCATTATCTTTAGCCCAAGAAGCAAAGCTAAGTCGACTGGATAAGATCCATCCCGTAGAGGTTCTTCGCATTCGCTCAGAATGACAAAGAGTGGCTCAGGATGGCAATGATAGCCAAGAATGACGAGGGTAACTCAGAGTAACGAAATGGCTGATATGGCACGACTTTCCTCGACAGTTTATGGCCGGGTACAAGGCGTTTATTTTCGCTACTTCGTTCGAAATACAGCCAGGGGATTGGGTTTGAAAGGTTATGTTCGTAACCTTGGCAGTGGCGATGCCATAGAAGTTCAAGCTGAAGGAGAGAAGCCACAGTTGAATAGACTACTAGAGCAACTTAAGAGGGGCCCGCCAGGAGCCCGGGTTAGGAGAATGGAAATAGACTGGTCGGACTATTCAGAACAGTTCACCGACTTTAGGATAAGATATTAAGAGAAAT
>SOHS01000121.1 GCA_004377135.1 Dehalococcoidia bacterium
CCATCAGCCAGGCCGCCAATAATGGCTGCGCTGGTACCTTGCCAGTGTCTAAGCTGTTGAAAGATAAGCAGGGTGTCGGTCAATTCCTCTAAACTGTGCACTTCTATAGCGCCAGCTTGCTTCAACATTGCTGACCAGATGGCTGCTGAACTGGCTAAAGAACCAGTGTGGGACATGGCAGCCTGAGCGCCAGCCTCTGTTCTCCCTCCTTTCCAGACAACTAAAGGCTTGACCTTGGCTACTTCTTTCATAGTGTTGAAAAGACGAGCTCCGTCTCTTGTTCCCTCAAGGTATGCACCAATGGCCTTGGTTTTGGGGTCAGCAGCCAGGTATTGCAAAAAATCGCTGGCATCCAAATCAATGCCGTTGCCAAAGCTGACTCCTTTGCTGTAGTTGATATGGCGGGCTATCCCGGTTGTCACTAGTTTGGTAGCGATGCCGCCACTCTGGGAGACGAAGCCCACGGAACCGCTTTCACCGAGTGTCCCCATGAGGAACGGGATTTTGTGTTCCGGGCAATATACACCTATGCAATTTGGGCCGATGATGCGAACATTTCCCTGTCGTGCTTTCTCGAGCATTTGTTCCTCTAGTTTGTGTCCCTGTTGTGCATCCATCTCGCTAAATCCAGCGGTGAAGAATTGGACAGCTTTGACATTTTTGGCCACGCAGTCATCGAGGAGCTCCAACACAGATTGTCGAGGAATGGCTACAATAACGTAATCTACTTCTCCAGGGACTAGCCTGAGGTTAGGGAAAATCTCGAGGTCGGCAATGCGGCCACTCTTGGAACCAACGGGGTAAATAGGTCCCGGGAAACCAGCGGACTTCAGGGACCAGACCCATACAGAGCCAGCTTTTATCGCGGTAACCGATGCCCCGATGATGGCAACAGATTTGGGGTAAAAGATAGGCTTAAATTCCTTAAGCTTTTCCTCAAACAAGGGTAATCCTCGGGGCCTCAACCTGTCTGGTGAAATTCGAGTTTAGCAAACTTTTGGTTATCGGGACAATGGACCTTCGATTATCATTCCAGGATTATCCGGGCATCAACAGCTACAGCCTTATCAGGGTAGGCAAATATGGGATTAAGGTCGAGCTCTTTTATGTGAGGATTTTTCTCTATAAACTGAGATACTTTGACTATTAGATTTTCCAGTGCCGGAATGCTGGCTGGCTTTTGGCCTCTGTAGCCTTCCAGTACGGGATATCCCTTTATTTCTCTAATCATTTCTCTGGCATCCCTTGTGGTAACCGGGACTATTCTGAAAGATACGTCCTTTAACACCTCTACCAGTATGCCGCCGAGACCAAACATAAGTACAGGACCGAATTGAGGGTCCTTGCTCATGCCCACAATCACTTCCACTCCTTGCGGAGCCATCGATTGTACCGACACACCCTCAATTTGAGCTTTGGGGTATGCTTGTTTAACGGAGGATATAATCTCATTATAAGCCTTGCCTACCTGAGTAGCGTTGGCTAGTCCTAATTTAACACCGCCGGAATCACTTTTATGAACCACATCGGGGGAGCTTATTTTCAATACTACAGGAAACCCCATTTCCTTGCTTATAGAAATAGCCTCTTTTTTGCTTCGGGCGAGCTTAGCTTCAACAACGGGTATCCCTGCTTTTTTAAGAAGCTCCTTGGATTCAACCTCGGTTAACAAATTTTGGCTCTTTACCATCGATTATCTCCTTCCATGGGTTTGGTTATTCAAAATTAGCCCTTTATTGTAACCCGTTATTCATTTTTTCTCTAGCATGTTTGTGGTTTGACTTATTCACTAAGGTAAATAAAACAGTCTATCACCTTGGCTTGCACAGGACTTCCTTGACCTTCAACTGAAAAAAGTCATGGGTATGAGCTGGCTTAACGACCAGTGCGGTATCTGCTCCACTCGCTGTGCCGCCGATAGAGATTATCTCTTCATCTGTCCTTATGAGACCAGCATCGGCAGCCATAAGGACTATCTCGCAGGCTACTTTGGTGCCCTGCCCGAAGGCCCTTAAGGTTTGAGCTATAATCTCATCCACCTGATAGGTATTGAATCTGCGGCGAACTGCCCTGCCTACCCCGCCAAAGGCATGGGTGGCAGTTAGAATGGTCCCCCCTTTCTCCAATATCTTAGCTCTGTTCTGTGATGTTAATTCCTGAGTATCGGGTGCCTGGAACCCTGTAGTATGGGTAACTACAACTACTTTATAGTTGGCAAGCATCTTCACTGCTTTCAACCCAGTTTCCCCGCTGGTGGAGGCTACCACTATTGTTTTTATCCCCAACTCCTCGGCTCTCCTCTTAGCTACATTCAGAGTTTCTTCGGTGTTTACACTGCCTGGTTCCAGAAAATAGACACTTTGGACTTCCAGCATTTTGGAATTGACACCTCCCATCTTTAGTAATAATATCTTATCAAATAAGGAAATGAAGCTCATTTTTGTCCATGGTTCAGGTGCCTATGGGGACATCTGGCGCTATCAAACCGACTACTTCCCTAATAGCCATGCTGTCAACTTACCAGGGCACCCCAATAGTCAAACCCTTAATAGCGTAGAGAAATATACTGATTGGCTCAAGAAGTACATCAAAGGGAGGGGATATAAAGATGTAGTCTTGGCTGGACATTCCCTAGGTGGGGCTATAGCTCTGATGTATGCCCTGAGATACCCCCAAGAGTTGAAGGGGATTATCATCATCAGCAGTGGAGCCAGACTCAGAGTTCACCCTATGTTTTTAGCTCCATGTGAAGAGGCTGTTAAGGGGAATCCCCGGGAATGGTATCAAATAGTGGAAGGAATCTATCGCTTAACCCCGGAAGATTATAAAAAGGAGGTCGTAGAAAAACAGAAGGCTATTGGTCCTGCCGTCATGCTCAATGACTTCCTGTGCTGTGATAAGTTTGACCTCATGGACGAAGTCCAAGAGATAAAGCTACCTGCCCTTATTATCTGCGGTGAATTGGACGCAATGACCCCTGTGAAATACTCTAATTACTTAGGAGCCAAAATCGCTAACTCCAAGGTGGTGATTATTCCCCAGGCTACCCACCTTGTCCTCGCCGAGAAGCCGGAAGCGGTAAATAAAGCCATAGAGGGCTTCGTTAACGGGATATCTTCTTAAATTTCCTTGGTCTTTGCAGCAAAACCAGACATTTGTAGTTGCCCGGATTCAGAATTCCATAGATTAGTCGGTTCTGGTTCGGGTTATAAGTAGCTCATCATGGCTGAACGGGGAACCCTCGGTAATTTGCCACAAGTGAGCGTCAAGCCTGGCACGATGTAGCAGGTGTGACCTCGCTAGCCAGTTTGAGCTTTTGAGTATCGCTCCACTGCCACTGCAGGCCATTTCCCTTCGGCTCCAGCCGCAAGACTCCCTTGGCCATCAATTCTCTTATTCGCCGCTGGACTACCTCTATGTCTAGTCCTAGCTTCCGGGAAATTCGGCTGGCTAGTTCGGACTCGGCGCTACTGTGATTCAGGGCGGCGGCTGATGCCATCCCCCCAAGTTTCTCGATGACGTCTCCCTGAAGCAGAGTCCACACGAATTCGTTCCTTTCCTTTTCTTCAATCATCTCAGCGCACTGGGGATCTCCGTCTTTAGACCGTCGCTTTATATCATCCCAGGCTTCTTCTATCCCCCGGTCGTAGATAGACATGGCCTCTTTTACCATCTTTCTGCTCATGGTGCGCGTCTCAGTGATGGGCTCGTTGGCATTGTAGCGTGCCCAGTTTCGGCTGAGGATGCGAATGCCATAGTCTTTAGCTTTTTCATATAGTTCAGTTCCCGGTAGGGGCGCCAGCATATGGAACCCATACTTGGCACCATATTTGTGATAAAGCTCGTCGCCAAAGGCCAGAGACTTGAGGGCTGTATCCCAGCTCTCCCCGGGAAGTCCGAGGATGAAGGAGTTGAAGAC
>SOHS01000054.1 GCA_004377135.1 Dehalococcoidia bacterium
CAGCGTCAACAGCTGCTCGATTCGTTCTCCATCAATGACCTTTATTCGCTGTTTCTGGGCCAGCTGTTTCGCCTCTTGACTAAGTTCGGGGATGGCAATAAGCATCCTGTCCAGGATGCCGCAGTCATAGGCTTTATTGGCAAAGCTGAAAATAATACCTGCTTCTGTCTCCCTATCACCACCAGCAGCAATGCTGACAGCAACAGTGTAGCTAGTAAGACCATCGTCTCTTTGGCCCAGCATATCAAAGGTATGCTCAACCCCAGACTTGCCGAGAAGCTTGGCTCCCTCGGTTACTTCATACCCCTGCTGTTCCAGATACTTTCTAACGTGTGTCCTTAGCTCCGGACTAATTTCCATTTGACGCACCTTCGTATCCATTTTCAACAATCCAGCAAAAGTGTAATTCGCCAGTTGGCTAGAGTCAAGATTGTTAAACACATCCTAACCCGAGCTAACCAGGGACAATAATATACCTTTTCCAGAATACAAGTAAAATTTAGCATATCCTATTACTTTGTCAATAGAACTTTTGGGGGGGTCCCTGTTGAGCTCTCGTGGATTAGGAGGGGTTCTGTCAGTCGTTATTTTACATAGGGGTGATACTTTCGCCTCCCCCACCGGTCTAAATACCCTCAGCTACATCAGCCTGGCAATGACAGGAGGAGTTGCCTCACAATGACTTCTGTGTCAATGTTTTTGCAAATCACAATAATTAACTACAAAGCGGCATTTAAGTTTCATCAAAATCTTCTAATGCCTTCCGTGGTTTTGCTTCCGGTGAAATCCAGCCGCTGTGCAGGGCAAGAGCAACAGCGTGGGCTCTATCATTAGCATTTAGCTTACGAAGGATGGCACTGACATGATTCTTGATTGTTTGCTCGCTGATTTCCAGGATATGGGCGATTTCTTTATTTGAGTTGCCCTCGGCAACGTAGGTTAGAATCTGCGTTTCCCTGTTGGTAAGGGGAGCGACTATGCCTTCCATAGTTTTCCCCATACCACGAAATTGGTTTAATACCTGCCTGGCAACCTTGGGCCTAGTCATCAGGCTTTCATTTATGGGGTATTCACCTTTGCGGGCTCGTCTTATAACGCTAGTTAGCTCGTCAACAGAGGCGCTCTTACTCAAGCAGGCTACGGCTGCAGTTTTAATAACTTCAAAAAGCTCTTCATCATTAGGGTCAGGGCTTAGCACAACTACTTTGGTATTCGGGTAATATTGAGCAATTTTTCTACCAAGCTCAATCCCGCTGAGGCTGGCCAGGTCAGAGCCAAGTAGAACAACATCAGGGAGATTAGCTTCAATTAGTTCGAGTGGATTCTGAGTTGGGTCGCATTCTAATATCTCCAGGTCAGGTTGTTGGGACAGAGTCTGACGTACCCCGGCTCTGAAAAATGCTTGTTCATCAATTATCATTACTTTGATTTTATTCATAAGCCACCTCCTGGTGAAGCTTTATATCTTCAATTCAAACACTCTCCTGGTTATGTAGATTTAGCTCCAGTGATTTATCGTATCGTATAACGTAATCACCTTTGGTGTCAATAGTCCATATTATATCACCCCGCACTGACAAGTATTTGGGGGCTTGACAAGCGTCATTGAGGTAGTATAATAGTAATAGGCTAAAGGTAATACATAGTGGGATGGAATAATGAATCGGCGAAGGTCTAATATAGAGATAATAGCTGATATGCTCAGAGTTGGGGAAAACGGCGCTGGCAAGACGGAGATCATGTATAGCGCCAATATGAGCTATGCCCAAATACAGAAGTATCTTGGTTTCCTGTTGAGCCACGGGTTCGTTAACAAAGTGAAGGTAGGAAATCCCTCAGTTACTTATCAGGTAACGGACAAAGGGGGAGAACTGCTCAAAAATATAAACTACATAATTGAAGTACTAGAGTTCCACAATGGCCATAATGGCAATGGAGCTTGAGGCTTTAATTTTGTGGAGTTATAGGGGGGTGCCTGGAAGTAGAGTAAGGTCACCCCTTATTTAACATAAAAATTTAAGGAGTGTTACGTATGACAGGAGCGGTACATGTCTGAAAAAAGGATGCTAATAGTAGATGCTGAGCTGGTGAAAAAGGTGGACGATAATCGTGGTGATATGGGTCAGTCTGAGTTCATCAATTTTCTTATTGAGACTCAGTTGACGGAAAAGGAAGAAAGTAAAAAGCAAGGCGGCGTAACCCGAGAAGAATTTCACCAGTTTCAGGAAGGCACGAAAGAGCTATTGCGCAATTTCCTGGAATTCTTTATCAGCTATGGGTTGGAGTTAGGCAAGCAACCTGGCGACAACGAATTCGAGCAATTAGCTCAGAAACTGCAAAGCCTAGGCGGCTCGGTAAAAGTAAAAAGCGCCTAATTGCCTCGCATTCTCCCCGCGCGGCTACATTCTCCACAGCTTCAAATAGAACTATCTTCTAGAATATAATCTCTTCCCAAGCTATTCTAGCCTTGTCATACTGTTCTCACAATAGTACAATTGTACTATGTACTAAAGCGATTTTCCGTTTGTCATTTTGAATGACACGGAAGAAAGCTGGAGGGACAGTGATGACAAGGCCAATTGACTTATTGCGACAAGGGAAGAAAGAGGAGCTCTGGCAGATGTGCTGCGGCTTCATAGATCTCAGTCTGGAACAATTTATGTCTGTCCAGAAGAGGTTGTTATTGGAGCAAATCAAGCTGCTGAAGAACTGCGAGCTGGGCAGGAAGATGATGCGTAGCGCCATGCCTGAGACAGTTGAAGAGTTTCGGGAACAGGTACCCTTAACCACCTATGGCGATTATTTACCCGAGCTTGCGGAAAAGAGAGAGGATTTGTTGCCAACCAAGGTCGCTAAATGGGTACGCACTTCGGGCCACACTGGTGAGTATGACGTTAAATGGATACCCGTTTCACAGGAATTCCTTGATGAATACGAGAAGGTAGCGACAGGTGTATTTCTTTTCACTTCGTGCGATGGGCGGGGTGATACTTCTAAGGCCAAGGAACATCTTAAGGTGCTATACACGGTCGGCCCTCCTGAATATGGAAGCGGCCTCGCTGTTCAGTTGACACAGAAAGCGATCAACTATGATTTGCTGCCCTCAAACAGCGACGAAATAACATCGTTTCGCGAATTAATACAGGCTGGGTTCAAGGAGGCCTTGTATAGTGGGCTGGACGGATTTGGTGGGTTATCTTCCGTCCTGGTGGCCGTGGGCGAGCAGCTCCAGCAGCAGTCGGGGAAGATAAAGATTATCTCTCTGTTGTCTCATCCTAATGCTCTGTTCCGTGTAGCTAAGGGACTGATCAAGAGCAAGCTGGCTCGGCGCTCTATGCTGCCCAAAGATTTGTGGTCTATCAAGTTTATTGGCGGCGGCGGTGCAGACTGTGCTATTTTCGGGAAGAGAGTCAAGGAACTCTGGGGGCGCTATCCGTTAGAGGCCTACGGCGGTTCAGAAGGGGGAATGTGCGCTACTCAAACCTGGGATTATGAGGGTATGACTTTTGTCCCCAGTCTTAATTTCTTTGAGTTCATCCCTGAAAGGGAATGGTTTAAGTGGCAACTGGACCATTCTTATCAGCCGAAGACTGTTCTGCTTGACGAGGTGGAAGCTGGGAAGGTTTACGAGATAGTTATCACCAATTTTCATGGTGGTATTATGACCAGGTATCGGCCTGGTGATCTGATAAAGATAAGCTCAGTGCGAAACGAAAAACTCAACATCGATATTCCTCAAATGATATTCCATAGCCGAGCTGACGACCTCATCGATATCACGGGTTTCGGTCACCTGACGGAAAGGATAATCTGGGAGGCAATTGAAGGCGCGGGCATTCCTTATGCCGATTGGACAGCACGCAAAGAAGTAAAAGATGGCAAACCCATTCTGCATCTCTACCTTGAACCTAAGAATGACTTCATTGCTAGCGAGCAAGCTGTAGCAACAGCAATATATGATGAGCTCATAAAACTGGACAGTGTGTATCACTATAATATCTACGGTGCTTACGGCGACCCCGAGACCGTGCTCGGTCTGAAACCCGTAGAAGTGAGCTTCCTTCCCCAGGGTGCCTTCATCCGTTATATCACCGAACGGCAGGCTGCAGGAGCTGCCCTGGGGCACTTGAAGCCATCGCACATAAACCCTTCGGAGACAGTTCTTTCCTTGCTTGGAGTTCCTAAGGTTGAGGTCGAGGCTGTGCCAACAACGGAAGCTGAACGCACGGCTGTTTGAAGACATCAGCACAGGTCAGGAAGTGTCGGCCCTTTTCCAAGGCAAAGTTTTTAACCGCGGCCTTTTAATTATCAGTTTGAGTCCTTCATAGATCTTACCTATTGCTCAGAATCACAAAGGCAAACCTCAAGGCTCGACTAGTGTCAAAGAGTCGTAGCCGGGAACACATAGTACTTTTGGGGGAGAACGATAGTCCTTCTTGACAGCTTACAGATTTATGCCAATAATAGATTTTTGTTATAGAGGTTGATATTGTGAACATCCATGTTTTGATTCCTTTGATTGCCACCATCGCGTATATCCCGTTATTGGTCATTGTACTGTCAAACCGCCCATGGCAACCGCGACAAAAGCTTTTCTTTCTTTTCCTGATTCCTGCCATACTTTGGAGCGCAACCGACATATTCTTCCGCAGCGGTCTCTTCATGCAGCACAAGCTTCTCCTGGTGGAGGTCGTCCTCTTTTTCGCTGTCTGGATGATTATTCAATACCGTTATTTCATGCAGTCTTTCTACAAATCAGATGTGGCCAGAAAGCCCTTTGCCCACATCATCCTGGTAGCGTTTATTGGCCTGGCGGCACTGGATTATATTCCGCGGGGTATTAATATTACTGCCGATAACATCTATGTTGACTATGGTCCTTGGGTTGTGGTAATTGCTGGCATTATTCTTGCCATCACCAGCAAGGAGATATACAACCTTATACGCAAGCTCAAGGTCTCAGACAACGTGGAGGAGCGTAACCAAATTATATATTTGTTTGTGGGGCTCGGCTGTTTGGCCATTTTTGGCTTGATTACTTTCCAGTCCTCTGCAAAGGGATATCCTATCGGCCATATTGGCAATTTCCTTAATGCCCTTATCTTAACCTACGCTATCGTGGCTTACCGGCTACTGGATATCAGGGTTGTGTTCCGCCGGGCTATCGTTAGCTTAGTCCTCTACGGAAGTGGCATCGGCATGGTGTCACTATTGTTCTGGCTCGCTTACCGATTCATAGGTTTTGAGCTTAGTACTGCCTCTTTTTTGATAACCATCGCCATGGGAATTCCAGCCGTCCTTCTCTTGGTTCATAAGTTAGGTGCTCCCTGGCGAAAGAAAATGGAAGAGGCATTTATCGGGGAAAGATACCATTATCGTAGGCAGTTATCCCAGTTTATCACCACCGTACAAAATGTTTCCAACATGGAGCAATTTGGAAGCGATTTCGTATCCTTGCTTTCCCAGTCTATTAGTTGTCACAGAGCCTGTCTGCTATTGCCACAAGTCGAAGATGGCGATTTTGTTGCCCGATTTACCTACCCCCCTGTAGAAAATAATCCCATAAGTGCATTGAAACTAAGAGCAGATAATCCTATTGTGACCTGGCTAAAACGAGAGAGAGTCCTACTGCCAGAGAGGAATATCAATATCTATCCTGAATTCAAATCTATATGGCAGGAGGAAAGGGAGAAGATTCAATTGGCGGCGGTACAGGTATTTGTTCCCCTGATACACATGGAGGAGCTAGTTGGTGTTCTGGCAATAAGTGAAAGGCGGGATGAGAAACCTTATACGGTTGAGGACTTTGACTTACTGAATTCAATCGGCGCCCAGGTGGCGGCGGGCATGGAAAAGGAATATATCTACGAGCAATTACGAGAGCAAGATAGCGAAATTGCCTTCATTAACCGTCTAGCTACAATTGTGACTTCCAGTGTGAATATTGAGACGATATTTGAAGGTTTCGTCCAGGAACTAAGAAACGTAGTGCACTTCGACTGGATAACTATTGCTTTAGTTGATGAAAAGGAGCTTTATTTTCTGGCTCTATCGAGTACCATAAGTTCTCCCTGGCAGGCAGAACAGAGGATACCGCTCGAAGGGACAGCTACAGAGTTGGTATGCCGTGAGAGGAAAAGCTTATATGAAGCTGATCTGGCACAATACCGAAGGTTTTGGACCGGTGAGAATTACTTACAACAAGGGATTCGCTCTGTCGTTTACCTGCCCCTGACTATCAAAGACGAGAGTATTGGCAGTTTGGTTGTAGCCAGTCGCCACCCCGACGCCTTCACTGCCAAGCAAATAAGACTCCTGGGGCAAGTGGCTTTGCAGATTGCCACCCCGATTGAGAATTCCCAACTTTATGCTCGGGCCGAACAAAGGGCTCGTATCGATGAGCTTACCGGGCTATTTAATCGGCGTCACTTTGAAGAACGGCTCAAAGAGGAGATTTCTCGGCATTCTCGTTATGGCAATGTATTCTCTATATTCCTACTTGACCTGGACAACTTCAAGACCTATAACGATATATATGGACACCCCTCTGGGGACATTCTTCTGACTCAAACAGGCAAGATTATCAGGAGCTCTGTCAGGGATGCTGACCAGGCCTTTCGCTACGGCGGCGATGAATTTATCGTTATTCTACCCCAGACAACCATGGACGATGCCTGGGTCGTGGCTGATCGAGTTCGGAGAGGTATTGCCGAAGAGATGGAGAAGAGGGAAATTGCTGTGACTTGTAGCGTTGGTTTGGCTAGCTATCCTTCAGATGGAGTGATATCCGGAGAACTTGTTACCGTGGCTGATACTGCTCTTTATTTTGCCAAGCGCACGGGAGGTAATCGAGTCTATCTTTCGTCCAAGATTCTGTCCGAGCCGCAGGACGACTCAGGGATTTATGCCAGACGTAATGGTTTGAGTGCTATCTATGCCTTGGTCTCCACCGTGGAGGCTAAAGACCCCTATACCTATGGTCATTCCCGGAAGGTTAATACTTATGCTGTAGCTTTGGCGGAGACAATTGGCCTATCGCCTGAAGAGGTATCCAGGGTGAGTACTGCTGCTCTGCTTCACGACATTGGCAAAATTGGCGTTCCCGATAAGGTGCTTAACAAAAAGGGAAAGCTTAACGAAGAAGATTGGAGGGCGATTAAGTCTCATCCTAGATTAGGGGCAACCATCGTAGGTAACGTACCTAATCTAGTTCCCTGTGTAAATAGTATTTTGCATCACCACGAGAGGTGGGATGGTAGTGGCTATCCCGAAGGACTGAAAGGCGAAGAGATTTCCATAGAAGCTCGCATCCTTGCTATAGCTGATAGCTTTGAGGCAATGAGTTCTGCCCGTCCCTACCGTCCTGCCTTGTGCGGTGAGAAAGTGTTAAAAGAGCTGTGCGGTGGGGCCGGATCTCAGTTTGACCCTGAACTGGTGGATGTTTTCATTGACCTTGTCAAGGCTGGATTTCCTGATAGGCGAGAGCAGGCTAGAACCCACCCGGAGAGCCGCCAGACTCAAAGCCAAATATAATAGCTCCGATGCCGAGGTCGTAGAACTATAATGTGGTAGCTCCCGAGATTATGGCTTCAACTCTATAGGGTGTGACTGAGGCTGCACTTCTGTAATCGACTGAATATATACTACGATTCTTATATAGCAAAAACCTCTGAAAACCCTCCTCTTTTCCTTGCGTTTTCCTCCTTGATCGTACTCCCCAGCTTCAAATAGAACTATCTTCTAGAACATAATCTCTTCCCAAGTTATTCCCGGCCTTGTCATACTATCCTCAGGCTAATGAAGTCCCTACGTTGTCGTTTTGAATAACACTAGGGAAAACAGGGGGTATAGCTATGACAAGGCCGATTGAGCTAATGCGTCAGGGCAAGAAAGAGGAGCTGTGGCAGATGTGCTGTGGCTTTATTAACCTCAGCTTGGAACAGTTTATGGCTATCCAGAAGAGACTGCTTCTAGAGCAAATTGAGCTATTAAAGAACAGCGAGATGGGCAGGAAGGTGATGGGTGGCGCCATGCCCGAGACAGTGGAGGAATTCCGAGAGCAGGTGCCATTGACCACCTATTCAGATTACTTACCCGAGCTTGTGGAAAAACGGGAAGACGTGTTGCCGACCAAGCCTGCCATATGGGCACATACTATAGGCAGAGCTGGCGAATATAACGTAAAATTGGTGCCATTTTCCAAGAGGTTCCTATATGAGTTTGAGCGAGTGGCCGGTTGTATTGGGCTTCTCTCCTCTTGTAACTCTCAAGGTGATTTTCTAATGAAAGAGCATATGAAAACCCTGTCGACTCTCGGTTCACGATATTATGGAAGTGGTGTCATAGGATATACGATAAAGCAGGCGCTTGGCTGCGATTTCTTGCCTTCTAATACTGATGCGACTTCTCTTCAAGAGAAAATAAAAATCGGCTTTGAGGAAGCTTTATATAGGGGTCTTGATAGCTGTGGGGGTCTATCCTCTATCTTGGTTTATGTTGGTGAAATGTTTAGACAAGGGATAATAGACATAGACAATCGGTTTTTGCTGTCTCATCCAAAGGCAGCTGCCCGTTTACTCAAAGGATTAATTAAGAGCAAGTTGGCTCATCGTTCCATGCTGCCCAAAGACTTGTGGTCCCTGAAAGCGATTGTCGGTGGCGGCATTGATAGCGCTATATTTCAAGAAAGCATGGAGGACCTGTGGGGGAGACGTTCCCTGGAAGTATATGGTGGGACAGAAGGCGGAATCTATGCCACTCAAACATGGGATTATGAGGGTATGGCTTTTATTCCCAACCTCAACTTCTTTGAGTTCATTCCCGAGAGAGAATGGTTCAAATGGCAACTTGACCATTCTTACCAGCCGAAGACTATCTTGCTGGACGAGGTAAAGGCAGGTGAGAAATACGAGATAGTCATCACTAATTTTCATGGCGGTATTATGACTCGATACAGACCTGGTGATATGGTCAGGATAACTTCGCTGAGAAATGAAAACCTGAACATTGATATACCGCAAATGGTATTTGAAAAGCGAGCTGATGACCTTATTATAATATTTGGTGTTGGTTATTTGACGGAAAAACTAATCGGGGAAGCAATTGAAAATACGGGCATGCCTTATGTAGATTGGACAGCATGTAAGGAGATAGTCAACAATAAGCCAGCTTTACACATCTATATTGAGTTCAAAGGTAACTATATTGCCAGTGAGCAAAGCGTGGCTGCATCTGTGTACAATGAACTGGAGAAATTAGACAGTGTTTATCACTTTAACCTTTATAAGTATGCCTATGGTAATGCTACGAGGTTCCTTGGCTTAAGACCTGTAGCAGTTACTTTTCTTCCTCAAGGTGCCTTTTCTGGTTATATTTCTATACGGCGCTCTGAGGGAGTTGCTGTGAGCAGTCTTAAGCCGCCGCATATTAACCCCTCTGACGAAGTACTTTCTTTGCTAAAAGCACCTGAGGTTGTGGTGGAGGCTGCACCGGTAACTGAAGCCGAACGTGCCGCTGCTCGGTGACACCAGCATAGTTTAGAGAAAAGCGGGATGCCTTGCCGAGACAAGGAAGGGCAAGGTTTCGACCTCGTCCTTTCGTTTATCAGTCTAAACTCTTCGCAGATTTTTCACCTGTAGCCCAGAACGCCCGAGGCGAACCTTCAAGTTCGCTTCATAGTGGGAGAGTCGTGAGTGATAATGCATAGTACTTTTGGGGGATTACTATAGTACTTCTTGACAGTTTCCAAATTTGTGCAATAATGGCTTTATACTAAAGTGATTTACAGAATTGACAGAAATGGTGACACAACAGTCATTGCGAGTCCCGATTTATCGAGACGAAGCAATCCCGTGGAGGGGCTCGGAAGGGCAGGTAAAATTGTGTCGGGATTTATGGGTTTGACTATATAAGGGTGATATTATGAATACCGATATTATAGTTCCCTTAATTGCTACGATTGCTTATATCCCTTTGGTTGTTATTTTGCTAACTAACCGCCCATGGCAAACGAGGCATAGGCTTTTCCTTCTATTCTTAATTCCTACTATATTGTGGAGTTTGAGCATCACTCTCTTCCGTAGCGATCTTCTTATCGCATATAAACTCTTCTTCATTAGAATTGGTATCTGCCTTGTTATCTGGATGCTAGTCCAACTTCATTATTTTATCCGTTCTTTCTATCAATCTGAGCGAATCAAAATACCGTTGGCTTATCTTTTCCTGGTAGCCACCATTGTCATGACAGCATTCGGCTATATCCCACAAGATATTGAAGTCACTGCCAGCGGCATTAATGTTGATTATGGCCCCTGGATTATTGTTACAGCTTTACTTTTTCTTTCCATAGTAGGGGGCAAGGATGTATATTCCTTGATACAAAAGTACAGGCTCTCACCCAACCCAGAGGAGCGTAATCAGATTGTTTATTTACTTGCTTCCATTGCTATCCTAACGGTGTTCATTTTTGGCTCTATCACTCCCCGTGGAGGCGAATTTCCTGTGAGCCACATTGGCAACCTTATCGTTGCCTGTGTCTTAACTTACGCCGTTGTGACATACCGTCTGGTGGATATGAGGGTTGTGTTCCGCCAAGGCCTTATATATATAGTCCTCTATGGCGGTGGTGTTGGCATGGTGGTATTGATTTTTTGGCTCGCTCACCGGTTCATTGGTTTTGAGCTTAACTCTGCTTCCTTAGCGTTAACCATTGGTCTGGGAATTCCCGCTATCCTGTATTGTGTTCACAAGGTGCGTGACCTCTGGCAAAAGAAGGTAGAGGAAGCCTTCATCGGGGCAAGATACTCCTATCGCAGGCAATTATCTCAGTTTATCACCAAGATACACGATGTTACCAGCCTGGAGCAGTTGGGCAGTGAATTTATATCACTGATTGCTCAGTCCTTTAATTGTCGGAGAGCTTGTCTGCTTTTACCACAGGCAGAGGATGAAGCTTTTAGCACCCGCTTTACCTACCCTCCTGTGGAGGATAATCCCATGGGTGAGTTGAAATTAGGGCCGGATAGTCCTATTGTAACCTGGTTGGAGCGAGAAAGCACCATATTACCGGAAAGGAATCTCGGTATCTTTCCTGAATTCCAATCTATATGGGAAGAGGAGCGAGAGGTAATTCGGTCGGCAGAGGTAAAGATGTTCGTTCCCTTAATGAACAAGGGGGAACTTGTAGCTGTTCTGGCAATAAGTGAGAGGCGAGATGGAAAACTTTACGCCGTTGAGGATATGGATTTATTGGAGTTTATCAGCGCCCGGGTGGCAGCGAGCATGGCAAAGGAGTATTCCCATGAGCAATTGAGGGAACAAGACGAAGAAACAACTTTGGTTAACCGTTTAACCGCAATCATAACCTCCAGCATGAGCATTCAGATGATATTTGATGGTTTTGCTCAGGAATTAAAGAAAGTGGTGGATATTGATTGGGCAACAATTGCTTTAATTGATGGAAACGAGCTTTACTTCATGGCTCTATCCAGCACCATAGGTTCTGTTTGGCAGACAGAGGAAAGGATACCGCTTAAAGGGACGGCTACGGAGCGTTCATGCCAGGAAAAGCAGGCCGTATATGAAGCTGATCTGAAACGACTCCACAGATTCTGGACCTGGGAGAGTTACTCGCAGCAGGGGATTCGTTCTGTTGTTTACCTGCCCTTGAATGTCACAGACCGGATTATTGGCAGCCTGATTTTGGCCAGTCGCAAACCTAACGCTTACAGTCGCAGGCAAATAAAGCTTCTGGAAAAGGTGGCTTTGCAGATTGCTGCGCCAGTCGAGAATGCACAACTTTACGCCCGGCTGGAACAAAAGTCTCGTATCGATGAGCTTACCGGGCTATTTAATCGACGTCATTTTGAAGAGCGACTCAAAGAGGAGGTTTCCCGGCATTCCCGTTATGGTGATGTATTCTCTATATTCATGCTTGACCTGGATAATTTTAAGACCTATAACGATACATATGGTCATCCCGCCGGGGACATTCTTCTGGGCCAAATGGGGAAAATCATCAAAGGTTCTGTCAGAAATGTTGACCAGGCTTTTCGCTATGGCGGCGATGAATTTGTTATCATTTTGCCCCAGACAACTAGGGAAGATGCCTATGTCGTAGCTGAGCGAGTTCGAGTGCAGATTGTCAAGGCGATGGAGAAACAGGCAATTGCTGTGACTTCCAGCATTGGTTTGGCTAACTATCCTGCAGATGGAGTAGTAGCTGATGAACTCATTGATATGGCTGATAATGCGCTTTATCATGCCAAGCGGGCTGGAGGTAATCGAATCCTCCTTTCCTCCAACGTTTTATCCGAGCCGCTGGATAAGGGAGGGGTTCATGGGACTTATGCCAAGCGTAACGGTTTGAGTGCTGTTTATGCCTTAGTCTCGGCAGTGGAAGCTAAAGATCCATATATCTATGGTCATTCCAGGAAAGTTAACACTTATGCCGTGGCTTTAGCGGAAGCGATCGGGCTATCCCCTGATGAGGTAGCTAACGTGAGTACTGCTGCTTTGCTTCACGACATTGGCAAAATTGGCATTCCCGATAAAGTGCTTAACAAAAAAGGGAAGCTTAACGAAGAAGATTGGAGGGCGATTAAGGCTCATCCTAAATTAGGGGTAACTATCATCAGGAACATACCTAATCTAGTTCCTTGTGTAAATAGCATTTTACATCACCATGAGAGGTGGGATGGTGGTGGCTATCCCGAAGGGTTGAAAGGTGAAGAGATTCCTAGAGAAGCTCGCATCCTCGCCATAGCTGATACCTTTGAGGCTATGACTTCTGCCCGTCCTTACCGTCCTGCCATGCCCCTTGAGGAGATAGTAAAAGAGCTCAGGCAAGGTGCCGGGCTTCAGTTTGACCCTAAGTTGGTGGAGGCCTTCATTGGCATTATTGAGGCTGGCCTTCCTGAGAAGGTGCAGCTAGCTCAAGACTCATCCGGTGAGCAAACTGATCAATAGCTGCGAGTCTAAAGCATCGCCCCAGGGAAATTCGGGAATACCGAGTTTTGTGCAGGACTGAAGCTTTACACAGCTGATACCTGAGGCGTACTCTGTTTCTTTACCAGAACACATATGTTGCGTGAGAAATTCTTTATCGGGAAAGAGTAGGACTTCTCCGGTGACATAGTAATGATTTCCCAGCCAGTTTTGATTAATAGCTTCCGTAACTCACCATAAGAGAACAAGTGATAGTAGCGGTAAATTGTTTTTCCTTTCAGCCTCCAGGGGACTTGTCGCTCTTTTGATTTGAACCAGAACCCTGGTTGTCCATGGTTCCATACGGTTAAAAAGGCCTGGCCCTGGGGCTTTAATACCCGGTTTAATTCTACGAGTGCCTTTTCCCTTTCTTTTTTGCCTTTGATGTGGTGGTAAGTGGCCACTGATATTGCCCAATCGAAGGTATTATTGGGAAAGGGCAGGGACAAGGCATCAGCAGTCATTAGGTTGACATAATGTTTATACTTGGCGGAATATCTCAGGGCTTGCTTGAGCATAGCTAGGGAAAAATCTACCCCCCAGAGTTCAAAGCCCTGGCTGAAAGACAAGAAGTCCGGTCCGTGTGCGCATCCCACATTTAGTAGCTTTCCGCTTTGCCATCTTGCCGCCAGTTCCTCGACCTCTTCTTTTAATAAAGGCCAATGCCTCACTCGATACCAGCTTTCAGCTATTTGGTCGAAAACTTCTCTATTTGTGGTCATAGATACACTTTGCTAAACTTTAGCATATTATAGTGAAATGCTCTTGGAGATGGCATGAAGAAAGCATCTCGAACTATTTCTGGTGTAACGCCGGTGGCAGTTATGGCCAAGCCATTTCCTTGCCCCGGCAAATGTGTTTATTGCCCCACTTCTCCTGAGGCGCCCAAGAGCTATACTGTTGAGTCTCCAGCGGTGCTTCGAGCTCGAAGTTGTGGCTTTGATGCTAAAAAACAGGTGGAGGTCAGGCTCAAGACATTGGCTGAAATGGGCCATGCCCGGGATAAGGTAGAGCTTATCATCATGGGGGGCACTTTT